>JAGBGB010000270.1 GCA_017936205.1 Oscillospiraceae bacterium | reverse complement strand
GCCCTGCCGATCTCGCCGATCAGCCTTGCATCATCGGCGGCAAGCCGCAGGATTTCACTTACGGCGACTGCAAGAAGGAAATGGACATGATAAACCGTGCCTTCATCGAGGTCATGATCGAAGGTGACGCTAACGGCCGCGGCTTCCAGTATCCCATCCCCACCTATTCCATCACTCGGGACTTCGATTGGTCCGAAACTCTGAACAATAAACTGCTCTTCGAAATGACCGCCAAATACGGTACCCCCTACTTCTCCAACTATGTCAACAGCGACATGGAGCCCAGCGATGTTCGCTCTATGTGCTGCCGCTTGCGTTTGGATCTCCGTGAACTGCGGAAAAAGTCCGGCGGTTTCTTCGGAAGTGGTGAATCCACCGGTTCTGTAGGCGTTGTTACCATCAATATGCCTAAGATCGCATATCTGGCAAAGGATCCCGAGGACTTCTACAAGCGACTGGATCACCTTATGGATATTGCAGCCCGCTCCCTGAAGATCAAGCGTACCGTCATCACCAAGCTCATGGAAGAGGGTCTGTACCCCTACACCAAGCGGTATCTTGGCACCTTCAACAATCACTTTTCTACCATTGGTCTCATCGGCATGAACGAGGTTGGTCTTAACGCCAATTGGCTGCGGAAAGACATGACCCATCCCGAAACGCAAGCTTTCACCATTGAAGTCCTGAACCATATGCGTAACCGTCTGTCTGACTATCAGGAGCAGTATGGTGATCTATACAATCTGGAGGCAACTCCCGCTGAGTCTACTACCTACCGTCTAGCTAAGCACGATACCAAGAAGTTCCCCGATATTATTACCGCTGCAAAGCCCGGCGAAACTCCCTACTATACCAATTCCTCTCACTTGCCCGTAGGTTATACCGAGGACATTTTCTCTGCTCTGGATATTCAAGATGAACTCCAGACCCTGTACACCTCCGGTACAGTTTTCCACGCATTCCTCGGAGAGAAGCTGCCTGATTGGAAGGCTGCTGCTACTCTGGTACGGAAGATCTCTGAGAACTATCGTCTGCCCTATTACACCCTGTCTCCCACCTATTCCGTCTGTGCAGAGCACGGCTATCTCAACGGTGAGCAGCCCGTCTGCCCCCATTGCGGTAAACGTACTGAGATCTACAGCCGTATTACGGGCTACTATCGCCCCGTTCAGAACTGGAACGATGGCAAGTCTCAGGAATTTAAGGATCGCAAGGTCTACAACATTGCTCAGTCTATGCAGACCCGCTTCGCACAGACTGTGGAGCTGTCTGCAGAAGAAGCGCCCGTTTGTGCTGAAGGCAAGCGTATTCTGTTCACCACCTCTACCTGCCCCAAGTGCGTTATGGCAAAGAAGTTCTTGGAAGATGCAGGAATTGCTTACGAGACCATCGTGGTCAATGAGAACCCTGATGCTGCTCGTCAGCTTGGCATTAAGCAAGCTCCCACCCTGGTAATCTTAGAGGGCGATACCGTAGTGCAGAAGATCGAGAACCCCTCTAACATCCGTGCTTATACAGAAGCTGTTCAAGCATAAATCCTATATTACACAAAGAGAGATACACCATGTACGATATCATCATTGTAGGAGCCGGTCCTGCCGGTCTCACTGCTGCCATTTACGGCAGACGAGCCGGCAAAAAAGTTCTGGTTCTGGAAAAAGATACCTTCGGCGGTCAAATCACCTTCTCCCCTAAATTAGAGAATTACCCCGGCTTCGAAGCCATCAGCGGCAACGAGCTTGCACAGAGAATGCTGGAACAAGCCCTTGCTTTAGGGGCTGAAATCGATATGGATACCGTCGTAGAGGTTCACGACGGCTTCATTAAGGAAGTCATTGGCGAAAACAGCACCTACTTAGGAAAAACTGTCATCATTGCTGCCGGCTCCAAGCATCGTAGATTGGGGCTGGATCGAGAAGAAGAATTCATCGGCAACGGGATCTCCTTCTGCGCAGTCTGTGACGGAGCCTTCTATGCGGGACAACATGTTGCTCTCATCGGTGGTGGCAACACCGCATTGCAGGAAGCCATACTGCTTTCCGAGACCTGCTCCCATGTAACGGTGGTTCAAAATCTCCCCTTCCTGACCGGAGAAGCCAAGCTGGTTCAAGCATTAGAGGGACGGAAGAATGTTTCTTACCTTTTCAGTACCGTGGTCACTGCATACGAGGGGAGTTCTGAATTAGAACAGATTCGACTGCAGAACACCCAAACCGGCGAAGAACAGATTCTTCCTGTGGACGGACTGTTTCTTGCTGTTGGTACCGAGCCGGAAAATCAGCCCTACAGGGCCGTAACAGATCAGAACGACTATGGCTACATCATAGCCGATGAAAACTGCCGTACAGGCCGGGATGGGATCTTTGTTGCGGGAGATTGCCGCACCAAAGCCTACAGACAAGTTGCTACCGCCATTGCTGACGGTGCCACTGCTGCCCTCAATGCCTGTAGATTCCTGGATCAATAAGCTAGCCCAAAAAGTCCCTGCTTCATTGTAGAAGCAGGGACTTTTCCTTAGAACAAATCGCTATATTAATTTCTTTCAACCGTAAAATTCACAGGTTCGTATGGCTGATAGTCCATACTCCATTGATCTCCGATTTCGTAGGACAGCTCACCATCATAGATCCGTTTTAACAATAATCTGTAATCTTCTTCCGCGAAGTCTTCAGTCCATTTCGTCGATTTCCAAGGCATGATCGGATTATCAAATGGACATTCAGGATTAACGATACCCACCATGGTAGTTTTTCCGCCATAGGTTTCCAAACCGCCATCCTTAGACAGTTCATCCATGATCCACCTTGCAACATTCCCAAAATGGACAACCCCTATCCACGCACATCGATTAAAAACTTCATCTGACGAAGTCAAGTGGTAGTTATCCTCATAAGCAACACAGGTTTCAGACCCCAAAAGGTCCTCATGTATTAAGGAAGTCAACCAATAACCTCCTATCGGCGTATATACCAAGTCAACCCCATCCTGACACCATCGGGACGCTACACCGGGTTGCTCCTTTTCTATGGCACCACATTCACAGAAATATCCACCATTCTCTACAATTCTAACATGAACATTGTTACCCGTCTCGGCAACAGCTTGGTCTACTCCCTGTAAGTAAACATCAGACAAGACTCCAGAAAACTGGGAGAGCACGCCAATTTCACGGAATCCAAGCCGCACAGACGCATACCCCGAAATATAGGCAGTCAACAGCCCATCGCAATAGACAGAACCAACATTTCCGAGAAAGGGTATATTTTTATCTTCAGAATAGTCATAATATCCCTCATTCTCACAGTTCAGTAATAGAAAGAATGTTTTAGGATGCCTTCTGGCAGCCTTGCAGATTTCCTCAACCCCAAAGCTTGAATAATATACAACAATATCTGGATTCTTAGAAAGTGCCGCCTTCACAGAAGGGATCTTCCCTCCGGATATACTTTCTTCATCTTCATATACTGCGTATTCAGCCTGGTTTTTGTCGCACCAATCTGCAAGGGCCATATCGATCTTCCAACGACTGTCCGTTGGTGTAAGACCCACTCCGGATGCGAAAGCTACACGCAACGGTTCCTCCGTTACAACTGTGGTAGACACCTCTGTCGTTGCCTCTTCAAGGTTCTCTGTGTAGAAGTCAGGTGCAGCAATATTTCCCTTCTTGTCGTCTGCTTTTCTACATCCGGAAAGCCAAGTTCCAAGGAGCAATACCACCATAATCCATGTCAAACTCTTTTTCATGCCTGTTCATACCTTTCTTGTTTGGATTCAGAAGGGGGCCAAAATCCCCCCTCGTTATTCAAGACGGGAAAACAGCATGGATATTACAACAAAAATTAAAATACGATTGCATCTTATGCTTTTGTATCATAGTAAGCAGAAATGTCACATGCTCATTCTGTGAAGATTATTCTACAGCCTCTCTAATATTTATATAATTTCATCAAAAATTGTCATAGATAATTTCATTTTCTGCGGACAAACTACCACCGAGGTAATCAAATGCTACATTTGAGAGCTTCAACTCAGAAAAGGAGATGTGAAAAAATGAAGAGCAACAACAACATCAACATTCCCGAAGCACGCGAGGCAATGGATAAGTTCAAGATGGAAGCCGCCAATGACCTTGATGTTCCCAAGTGTTATTAAAAAATTGCGTAAAAGAGCG
>JAGBGB010000023.1 GCA_017936205.1 Oscillospiraceae bacterium | reverse complement strand
GTTATGGTGGCAGCCTATATGGGCAGCCTGCCTCTGATGCTTGCCTTTACCGCCCTCTCCACCATCGGTATCGCACCTCTGCAGGGTGACCTGAACGCTCTGATCGCATCCTGCTCTGAGTACACCACCTTGACGACCGGTCACAGACTGGAAGGCATGATGTATTCCTGCTCCTCCTTGGGTATCAAGATTGGTGGTGCACTGGGTACTGCAATTTGCGGCTGGCTCTTGGACGCAGCCGGCTATGTGGAGAACGCTGCAGTTCAGACCACTTCTACCGTCGGCATGCTGAACTTCCTGTACCTGTGGATGCCTGTGATCCTCTGTGCAGCTGTAGGCTTCCTCCTTGTTTTCCTCCGTGTTGAAAAAGCAAACAAAGAAATCCTTACACAGAAAGTATTGGAAAACTAAAATCATAACGGTCACTTCTCCTCATACCGTGGCAGGGACACGGGGCGTGAGTTTGCAGTTTTTTCACGCCCCTGTCCCGTAGCCAAAACTTGACGGAGAATGTTTATAAAGAAACATACGATCGGTGGGCGAAGCATCGAATCCCAAGCTTCTCTCACTCACACAAAAAACACACGGAGGTGTTTGAATCGTGGGTCAGCATTATATCTTTTCGGCACCCGGTCGAACCGAGATTGGGGGCAATCATACAGATCACCAGCACGGCTGTGTTTTGGCAGCTGCGGTAAATCTGGAAACTGTTGCGAATGTAACTCTGAATGATACGAATACCATTATCATCCGTTCCGAAGGCTATTCCGAAGTGTCTGTCTGTTTGGATGACCTGACTGTCCATCCCGAAGAGGTAAATACTACCGCAGCTCTGGTCCGTGGTGTTGCCGCCGCCTTTGCTCAGCGCGGTGCTAAGTTGGAGGGTTTTGATGCCGCCATTCATTCCACAGTCCTCCCGGGAAGCGGCCTCAGTTCTTCGGCAGCCTTTGAGGTTCTCATAGGAACCATTCTGAACGAACTGTTTTTTGATAAAAAGCTAAGTCCTATCGAGATCGCACAGATCAGTCAGTATGCGGAAAATGTGTACTTTGGAAAACCCTGCGGTCTCATGGACCAGATGGCTTCCTCTGTGGGCGGTATGGTCTATATCGACTTTGAGAACTCCGAGCATCCCGTTGTAGAAAAAATCGACTTTGATTTTCAAACAGAAGGCTATGACCTGTGCATCATCGACAGCGGAGCAGACCATGCAGACTTGACGGATGAATATGCCGCCATTCCCCGGGAACTGAAAGAGCTTTGCGGCTTCTTCGGCAAGAAGTACCTGAGGCAGATCCCCGAAACCACTTTTATGGCAGCACTGCCTGAGCTCAGGAAAGCCGTATCTGACCGTGCAGTCTTGAGAGCTATGCACATCTACCGGGAAAATGATCGGGTCAATGCTCAGGCAAAGGCTCTGAAAGCAAAGGATATTGATTCTTTCTTACGGCTGGTAACCGAATCCGGTCACAGCTCCTGGATGTACCTGCAGAACATTTATCCTGCAGGAGCAGTCCAAAAACAGCCGGTTGCTTTCGCACTGGCCCTTTGTGATCGCTTGCTTTGCGGCAAGGGTGCCTACCGTGTACATGGCGGTGGGTTTGCCGGTACCGTGCAGGCCTTTGTCCCTCACCATATGCTGGATGGCTTCAAGGAGGCTGTGGAGGCCGGTTTGGGCAAAGGTACCTGCCACGTCTTAAATGTCCGTCCTTATGGCGGAGTCCGTATATAATCCCCAAGTTTACCTGAAACGGGTCGGAGATTCGTTAAAAACGCTCCGACCCAAACCAGGAAGGAGCGTTTTGTTATGAATGCCAATTTTTATATTACCGCATTAGTCAACTATGGTCTCAATAAGGGGCTGTTTGAGCCTTGTGACAAACTATTTATGATAAACGGGCTTTTGGAGGCTCTGAAGCTGGATAGCTATGAACCCACGGAGATCAGATCCATGTCCTTAGAAGAGATCCTGCAGGGGCTTTTGGATGATGCAGTAGCCCGTGGCGTGTGTGCGGACAATATCACCGACCGGGATTTGTTTGATACCAAGCTCATGGGAATCCTCACCCCTCCTCCCAGAGAAGTACGGAGTAAATTTGCCGCTTTGTATGAAAAGAGCCCGGAAGAGGCTACGGAGTGGTACTACCGTTTCTCCCAGGATACAGACTATATCCGTCGCTATCGGGTGCAAAAGGACATGCGCTGGAAGGCCGCTACAGAGTATGGAAACTTAGATATTACCATCAATCTGAGCAAACCGGAAAAGGATCCCAAAGCCATTGCCGCCGCAAAGGCAGCTCCTCAGTCTGATTATCCCAAATGCTTGCTCTGTCCGGAAAACGAGGGTTACGCAGGCCGCATCAACCATCCTGCCCGTCAGAATCACCGCATCATTCCTATGGAGCTTGGCGGTGAGAGCTGGAACCTGCAGTATAGCCCCTATGTTTATTACACCGAGCATTGCATTGTGTTCAGTGGCAAGCACAGTCCCATGGTGATCAACGAAGCTACCTTCCAAAAGCTCTTGGACTTTGTTACAAAATTTCCCCATTACTTCATTGGTTCAAATGCAGACCTTCCCATTGTTGGGGGCAGCATCTTAAGCCATGAGCATTTCCAGGGCGGTCATTTCTCCTTCCCTATGGAAAGAGCTCCCATAGAAAAGCAGGTAGTGTTTGCCGGATATGAGGATGTGACCGCCGGTATTGTGAAGTGGCCTATGAGTGTCCTTCGGCTGACCTGTCACAACAAGGATCATCTGTGCCGTCTTGCAAACAAGCTTCTCCGGTGCTGGAGAAAGTATACGGACAAAGAAGCCTTTATTCTTGCAAAAACCAACGGAGAGCTCCACAATACTATCACCCCCATTGCACGGCGCAGAGGGGATGCTTATGAGCTGGATTTGGTACTTCGCAACAATATTACCACAGAGGAGCACCCATTGGGTGTATACCATCCTCATGCAGAGCTTCATCACATCAAGAAAGAAAACATCGGTTTAATTGAGGTCATGGGTCTGGCTGTCCTTCCTGCCAGATTGAAGCAGGAGCTTGCAGGGATCGAAAAAGCCATTCTCAACGGCACTCCTTTGACGGGAGAATTAGAAAAGCACGAAGCATGGGTCAAGGAGCTTTTGCAGAAGCAGGTCTTTACCCCTGAGAATACCGCAAGCATTCTGAAAATGGAAGTCGGCAAGGTCTTTGCCCGTGTCTTGGAGCATGCAGGTGTGTTCAAGAGAACGGCTGAAGGGGCAGCAGCCTTTGACCGCTTTATTAGCTATGTGAATCAGGAGGCATAAAAATGACGGTTCTTGTTACCGGCGGTGCCGGATATATCGGAAGCCACACAGTTGTGGAGCTGTTAAACGCAGGATACGAAGTGGTCATCGTGGATGACCTTAGCAATGCCAAAGCAGATGTCATTGATCGTATTCAGACGATTACGGGAAAGAGCCCTGCTTTCCACCCCATTAACTGTGCAGATAAGGGCGGCCTCTGTAATGTCTTCCGTTCATACAATATTAATGCGGTCATCCATTTTGCCGGCTTCAAGGCAGTAGGCGAAAGTGTAAAAAAGCCCTTGGAATACTATCGAAACAATCTGGATTCTACATTAACTCTTTTGGAGGTTATGGAAGCCTTCGACTGCCATAAATTAGTATTCTCATCCTCCGCAACAGTATACGGTCCCAACAATCCTCATCCCTATCGGGAGGAAATGCCTGCCATTCAGTCCTCCAGTCCCTATGGATGGACGAAGGTCATGATCGAACGGATCTTAACGGACTACTGCACAGCTCATCCGGAGTTCAGTGCCATTCTGCTTCGGTATTTTAATCCCATAGGAGCTCACAAATCCGGCTTACTTGGGGATGATCCCAACGGGATCCCCAACAATCTAATGCCCTATATTGGCAGAGTTGCCGCCGGTCAGTTGGAAAAGCTCACGATTTTCGGTGGCGACTACGAAACCCCGGACGGAACTTGTCAGCGTGACTATCTCCATGTTGTGGATTTGGCAATCGGTCACCTAAAAGCATTGGAATATGCCCAAAATAACAGTGGTGCAGAAGCAATCAACTTGGGAACAGGCAATGGAATTTCTGTCTTAGAGTTAGTAACTGCCTTTGAAAAAGTCAACAATATGAAGCTGCCCTATGAAATCGGCCCTCGTCGAGACGGTGACCTGCCTGCCTTCTGGGCTGATGCTACCAAAGCAAAGGAGCTCCTCGGCTGGGAAGCAACTCATACCGTAGAGGATATGTGCAAAAGCAGCTGGGAGTTTGCAAAAAAGAGCAAGGAAAGTTAAAAACCCAGGCCAATGCTCTGCATTGTCCACCTATTCAGATTT
>JAGBGB010000269.1 GCA_017936205.1 Oscillospiraceae bacterium | reverse complement strand
TCTTTAGAAAGTAGACATTTTTAATGGCTACTTTCTATAGCCCGAAAGGGCGTAGAAACTCGTACAAGACGCCTTATGTGCCCAGCAGGGCACATAAGGTCCAATTAAAAGTGTCCACTTTTAATTGGACAGTAGTATTAGATGGTTTTATGTGGATCATTTACTGCAGGAATTCGTCAATTCTGGCATTGATATCCGCAGTCAGATTTGCAATGTATTCATCGATGGTAACTTCCCCATTCAGGAGTGCCTGCAGATTGTACTTCAGGACCGTTCCACAGCCGGCAACACCATAGTAATCGAAGTAATGACCGCCCTCCATAGCCGCAACATAGCCGGAAAGGATCGGATCCTCTGCAAAGTAGGGATCTGCCGCAGCAGACTTGACTGTGGGGAGGTAGCCAATGATCTTGCTGTAGGGGGTCTGTGCCTCAGTGCCCATCAGGTAGCTCAGCAGCAAACCGGCATCCTGAGGATTCTGAGTCGTAGCGGGAATTGCCATCACATCTGCACCGCAGTAGGTGGTAGCATAAGTCTCTCCCACAAGAGGTGCAACGCCCAGCTTTTCGTTCCAAGGTGTTTCTCCCTCACCGACCGGAGTTTCAATAATCTCGTAAACTTGATAATCCAAAGCAGCATTGCCGAATATGGCGACTTCTCCGTTCAGGAACAGCTCCTTCATATGAGCACCGGACATATTTATAGCGTCTTCGGGAACCACGCCCGTCTCGTAGAATGCCATGTAGTCCTGAATTCCCTTCTTCCATTCAGGGGAGTCGGTTCCGGCTGTCATAGTTTCGGGGTCAATGAGCTTGGCACCATAGTTCCAAACAAAGTTCATATACTGATCGGCAGAGGCAGGACGAGTACCCAGACCATAAACCTTCTTGCCGTTCATCTCTCCGGTCAGCTTCTTTGCCATTTCCAGCAGATCTGCATGGCTCATGCCCTCAGTGGGATATTCCACACCGAAGAAATCGAAGATCTCCTTATTGTACAGCATAGCACGATTGGAGCCATACAGGGGCACAGACATAAGCTTTCCATACATATCGGGATTCGCTCCACCGTAGTAGACGCCCTGATCCTTAAGAATATCGGGAATATCACTGAGGACCTGTGCACTCAGCAGTCCGTCCAAGGGAAGGAGCTTGCCTTCTCCCGCCAGATCGAAGTCCAGAGGAGAACCCATTACCAGAACATCGGCACAAGCACCGTTAGCAATGGCAATTTGGAACTGGGTATGGGGATCGTCGCTCCAAGGAATCGCCTCGTATTCCACCGTGATCCAGGGATACAGAAGCTCAAACTTATCAAGGATCAGTCTCATGGTAGTGGAAGCCGCAGCATTATCGCCGCCTGCCTGCCAGAATCTCAGAGTGACATTCTGAGACAGACCGAAATTCAGGCAGATCACCTTAGCAGCCTGTGCACGGGTGGCATTGCCGTGAGGCTTCAGCACACCGCCGGTCATGCCGCTGATGATCCCCTCTCCAATGGCCCAATTCATAGCAGAACGAGCCCATTCACTAACGGTATCGCCGTCCTTGAACTTAGAGAGCTGATACTCTGTGGTCCCCTCAGCCTCTTCCCTCATGCGGTACAGCATGGTGACCAATTGCTCTCTGGTAATGTTCTTACCGGGCTCGAAGCGATCCTTGGCAATGCCCTTGATCACACCCAGATGAGACATATAGATGACCGCATCCTTATACCAGTCAGCAGTCAGATCCCGGAACTCTGTGTCGATCCCCTCGACAGCGGGAGAGCCCAGATAGCGATACAGGATCGTAGCAAACTGTGCACGGGTAATATTGTTGTTAGGTGCGAAGGTGTTGCTGTCAATGCCGTTTACCAGTCCTCTTACGGCTGCGGTCATAACGAACTCGTAATACCACTGATCCTCCTTCACATCCTCAAAGCCAATGGCCTCTGCCGCACTGGTAGAAGGGACAGAAATGCCGAAGATCCCAAGTGCCATGCAAAGAACAAGTGCGAAAGACAGAATTCTCTTTTTCATCATAATACCTCCTCATTGATCCTTTCATTTTTACCATATTGGCAAGTTTCATTATACTACATCCTTAGCCTCCTGTCAACACATTCCCCCCCAGCCCCAAAAACCACAGTCAAATTCCGATTTGTCGCAAGGGCTGTCGTACGACACCGTAGGGAACGGC
>JAGBGB010000268.1 GCA_017936205.1 Oscillospiraceae bacterium | reverse complement strand
CGCTGTCAATGCCAAAGTTTTTAATGGTGGCTCCGCTGGCTCTGCCGAAGAAGCCTACCCCCTCGCCGGAGGGCTTAAAGATCAGCAGGTTCTTCACAACATGGTGGTTGCCGTCAAAGGTTCCCTTGAAGGCGGTGCTTGTGTCGTTGCCGCCAATGGGCTGGAAGCTGCGGCTTCTCATATCAATGTCTGCCATGAGCTTGACGGTCTTCCCGGAGAAGGTGTTTCCGTCGGCTACCATCTGAGACAGGAGGCACAGCTGCTCTGCATCGTGGATCTCGTAGATCCCCTCTGCATTGGCTGTCAGAGTGGCGGTGGGATCATACTGCTTCAGCATTTTCCCGGTGTTGGAGATGCCCCAAGTGTTCAAGGATTTGTTTTTGTCGCTTTCTGACAGAATGGGGGTAAAGAACACGGTGATGGATGCCTTGGAGGTGCCGGTCAGCTTAATGACCAGCTTCCGATAGCCCTCGTTGGCATTCTGACCGCTGGGATTGGGAGAGGTGGACAGGGGCTTTGCGTTCATCTTGGTGAACTTCGCCTCATCGGGGGAGGCGATCTGCGCCAGGAGGGTCTTGCCGTTCTGAGTCAGAGTAGCGGTCTTCCCGTCGGAGGAAATGCTGATATTCGCCTGAGTATGAGCAAACCAGTAAATGGTGGAGGCGGAGGAGCAGCTGATCTCATCTCTCAGCCGTACTCGGCTACGGTCGTCAAAGAGTGCAAGAGAACGCTTCATACTGGTTGCACCGTTGCCGTCGTAGGCATTCTTCATATTGACCGTAGCATAGCCTCCGTCATAGGTGCTCTGATAGTCTGTGATCTGACAGGTGGCATCCACATCCTGTCCGCCGTAGGAATTGGGATTGATGACGATGGTGTTCTGCCCCTCCGCACGCTTGCGGTAGTAGGTCCAGCGACCACTGCTTGCGTTGGTGCGAGACATATAGTTGGGCAGATTGTAGTCATCCTTGCCCATTTCTACGAACCATGCCTCGCCCATGGCTTCCATAACAAAGGTGCCAATGTCCATGTCCGTATGGTTGGTCTGGTTGCTGCCGGATTTAATGGCGGCAAAAATCTGTGCCGCATCTCCAGGGAAGCTACGGAAGGAGGCAATGGACTCATATTCGTCACTCATCATCAGATAGTCCAGCTGACGGTCATCATAGGACTTGCCCTCTACCAGCTCCGGATTATACCAAATCATGGAAAGGAACTCGTCATAACGGCCGTTGGTGGTCTGGTTCTCTCGCTGATACAGGGAAAGCTCCGGCATATTGTAGCGGTTGGCATACCAGTGCATCATGGCATTGTCCTTCAAGGCGAAAGAGCCATCGCCGTAGTTAAAGGTATACAAATAGCCGTTGGTTGCAATGAGGAACTTTCCGGATTCCTTCATGCCTTGGATCTCAGATAGGCCGAAGTCCGTTCCGAGAACGGTATCCAAGGTGTCAATGAGATACACTGTGAAGCCCAAGCCCACGGTAGAATAGTCCGGGCCTTCCGGATAGGCACCGGAGGGCTGGAAGAGCATGGACTTCTGAATGTTGCTGACTGCATTGGAAAGAATGGCAGCACATTCTATAGGATGGTTCTCAAAAATAGCAGCAGCAGCCACAGACAGACCACCGTTGCACCAGGGGTTCCAGTTGTGGATAGCGGTCATACAGCTGCGGCTGGTTTGCTGGGTGGAAACGCCGTGCTTGTAGATACCGTTCATAATGGTGCTTCTCTGGGAAGAGGTCATGTAGTGATACAGCCAGTCATAGCCCAGACCTACGCCGAAGCTCATCTGTGCCGTATCCAGATAGTGAGAGGGATTCCAGTCTTTGAAGGAGCAGACATTGAGCATTTCTTCCACAGCTCTCTTGGCAAAACGCTGTTCGCCGCTGATCTGATATGCCATAGCCAGCCAGGTGATCCGCTTTGTGGCGTTATTGCACACGCTGAGCAGTCTTTTGCCGTCCGGGATCTCGTAGGCAAGAACAGGCTCTTCCAGGGTGTCCAGACAGAAGTTGTAGATTCGTGCATACCACATCTTCATGTAGGAATCTGTTTGAACCAGCTTACGAACCCTTGCGAAATCACTTTCGTTTGCAAAGATCCTGGGGTGCACGCCCTTTGAACGTGCGTTAAACAGTGAGGTAACTGTTGCAGAGGAAGCACTGGGCGCAGCTTGTACCGTGGGCAGCAGTCCTGCCGGCAGCAAGCTCAGAAGCAGTGCAACAAGCAGTGCAATGGAAATCAGGCGTTTTCGCATAAAATAGTCCTCCTTGTGTTTCCAAAATATAGTATAATCATAGGATACCATTTCCGACAGACCTGTGTCAAGGGCATACCCGTCATTTTAATGGTTTTGTTTTTCTCCAATAGAGCCCCCACGGTTCTGGAAGCCAATATCAAGCGTGCAAATTCCGATTTAGGCTATCACCTTTAATAAGGTTGGTACAATATATAGGTTTATCATTCATTGAAATAACGTGTTTTGTAAGGAAAACCGCAACTTCATTGGATGTGCTCCACAACATTTTCTGTTAGCCTTACTAAAGGTGATAACCTTAAT
>JAGBGB010000267.1 GCA_017936205.1 Oscillospiraceae bacterium | reverse complement strand
TGGAGCTACTGGCCGGACTCGAACCGGCGACCTGCTGATTACGAATTGTCCATTATTCTTATCGCATCATTTTGTAAGTTTGTGAAATGCCTTGTATATCAATGGATTTTGGTGTTATGCTTATCGCAGCATTTTGTAACTTTGGGGAATTTAGTGCACGGTCGTGCACTAAAAATGCACCAAATATCAGCAAGCTATATCTTTGAGATCCGGTTCAGCTTCTACGAATTTACCTCCAACTCAGGCAGACCGCCTATGCTGGTCAGCAGGCTCATGAGGGCTGCAAGGGTAGCGGAGCTGAGTACGGCTATCCAGTTGACTTCGGAAATCAGGGCAGAGCCTCCGATCACACCTACCATGGTCTGGGCAAAGGTCTTGAGGGCACGGATCCCCGCTGCCTTAATCCAAATCTTCCAATTCTTCATTTCGTTCTTACCTCCTTGTTATATTTTTGTAAAAACATAATTGAGTTCTAGTAAAAAGTGAAACTCGACTTTCGTTATGTCCCATATTTCGACGCTAATGTTCATATTTTGCCAAAAGATGTACGTTAGCCGGTGACTTATACCGCTCGTTTAGGGAGGCCTCTAACGGCTTCCATAAGTTCCTTTAAGAAGCCGTTACCGTTCAGCTTGTCCTCATCGTGGTATACATCGTGCATCCGTTCCAGATCTTCCAATTCCTCCACGGTGATATACTTTCTGGATATGTAGTATTTCCCAAGCTGCTTGATACGCTCATAAAGGATCGTCCGATCTGCAAGGAAAAGCACTCCCACCATACGAGTCAGCTCCTTGATTTCTTCCCCTCTGGCCTCACAGGTGGTAGCCTTGGTCTCCCGGATGTCATCCTGTTTCTCTGCTCTGCGACTTAGCCACCATTTCAGCAGAGTAAAGATTCCGGCTACAAGGGCAGCTCCACCAGCACCGCAGAGGAATGTTTTTAAAAATTCCATTTCATTCACCTTCCCCGTAGCCATATTTGGAAAGAACTGCAAGCACTTCCTCATTCAGCACCTTCTTGAGCTGACCGGGAGGCAATTCCAGAAGGGCAGCTACGAGGATGTCCATATCTGCAGCCTTGTCGCTTTTCTCCTTCGCCTTGCGGTTAAAGTCCAGGATCTTTTCTCTCAGTTCCGGCTTCATTCTGTCACCCCCGATAGCAGGAGGTTCAATGCCTCATCCAGTTCCCCTACCTTCTCCGTCAGCTGGGCACGGGTCATAACCGTTTCAGGCTCGGTGTCCTCCGGGATCACAGGATCCGTATCCTCCGGGTCGGGCTCCTCCGGCTGATTCTGCAGGGCGTACCACAGGTCGTACTCCGCCATTGTGATCTTCTCCACAACGGCGTAGCTTTCTCCAAGACTTTCCCTGTCAGAGAACTGCCAAATCTCGTTTCCATCAGGAGATAACACTCCCTGCACCCTCTTCCCATACGGATGACGAACAATAACCCCATTCCGCTGCCGAAGCACATACAGCGGATCCTCAATCGCACAAAGCTTTTCAGGATCCGAACCTACCATTCGCAAATAAAGCATATATTTCCCCCTTCCGGCAGGGAGCCGAAGCCCCCTGCCCTTTGTTCTCTACTTGTCCAATCCCATTTCTTTAATCGCCCGGTCAACCTCTTTCCGAGAATAGTCGATCACCTTGCCTCCTACATCAAAGGCAGCAAACAAGAATTGCCTTTGGTCTTTAGACAGATCTCCGATCTTGTAGACCTCGCGCATGACCAGCAGACCACGACTGTTAGGAATTGTGTTACCATCGCTATTCTTAACCCCGGCAAGTTTGCCTGTAGCCACCTTAGCCCGGATATATACAGAAGGAGAAATTCCCAGTGTCGTACCCTTTATAGCTTCGGCTTCCCAGCCACCTACCTCGTACTGAGGAACAGCCGTACTCTTCCCCAATTCTTTAGCATAATCATAAGCATAGCCTATCACATCTGCCTTGGTTTCATCGTCAAGGTCTGCATACCAATCAGAATCGCAAATGTCGCAGAGCGTGTCAAGACTGGTCTGTCCCTTTGTTTTAGCATATGCAAGATATTCCTCAGAGGTAAGATACCGCTTGATTCTCTCTTCACCGACATTGTAGCTGATCTCATAGCTGTGGGAAACTCTGTCGGGGAAAACGCCCTCTTGTCCTGCTTCATACAGCCTCATAAGCTCATCATCCACAGGAGTTTTCACTGTTTCGGAATAATAACCGGGACTGACAAAATTGCTAAACATACGGAATGCCACCTCCCCGGTATCTTCCTCACGCCCCCACGCATCCACAAAGGGAATCTGCTTGTATTCAAAGGGGGCTTTATTGCCCAAGTTAGCAAGAAGAAACTGCCAATCCTCCTGCAAGATTGCGTGATCCTTATCCGCAAAGGTGGTATAACGGCGATCCTCAGTAGCCCTCTCAATGCTTCCGAATACAGAGGGAACAAACTGGGTCAGGTAGTTCGTAGCAGCGGTGGACAGGATAGACATCAGCTTGTTATCGGAATAGGAGATATCATCCAGCAGATCATTCAAGCTGGAAAGCATAGACATTTCCAAGATAGGTTCAGAGATATTGCTGATAGCATCCATAACCGTCTTAACATTGATCTTTCCATCCCGATCTCGGAAAGCCTCTGCAATCTCCACACCGACAAACACAGGTAGAGCTTCCGGTGCAAGCCAGTCAATGGTATAGTTTCCCTCTCCAAGGTTCAGCGCATAATTCTGACTTCCCATCAGCTGCTCAAATTCTCTCTTTTCCTCATCATCCTCAACACCGGAGATCAGACCGATACTGCACGCCCAAATACCCAAGGCAAGAAGCCCTGTTCCAGTCAATCCGGAAGCCAGCATATCAATTCCCTCTGCAGCTGTCCGATTGCCATGGGGCACATCCCATGCAAGCTGTTTCACACCGCGAAGCAAACCAATGGGGCTATACTCTCCCACACCTCTGACGAGGATATTGGCCGGTGTTTTCTTAAAGGGCAGTACACCCTCGATCATAGCACCGCCAACCTTGTCAATAGTAGACAGAATCTGATTACCTGTATTATGCCGTCCGATTTTGGAAACAAAGGCAGAAAACTCATTGGTATCTCTGTAGGTCGCCTTAGCCGCTTCCAGGATTGCGTACGCCCTCGCACGGTCCAGCTGCTCCTGTACAACAGTCCCGTTTTGGAACTGATCGGCGGTAATGCCGTGAGCCTTCAAATAGCCTGCAAGTGCCGCAGCATATGCCGGCTTAGAGAACCACATATCCTCTCCATCCAGACCGGCTTCGTTGAGCTTCCGGAGGCCTTCCAGCCATCCCATCTTGAACATTCGGCGTTCCTTCATAATCTTATCGTTGGCATTATCATTGTACTTACCGCCGGACTGCACCAGCTCTTCCACATTCTTGTAGTCTCCCCAAGCTGCAGACAGCAGAGCACGGTCCGCTTTACCGACAATGTTCAGTGCCGCCTTTGTCCGGTGCATTCGTCCTCCGGAAAGACCGCTACCGATCATTTCCATTCCGGTTGCAAGACTGTCCTTCAGCATCCGCACGGGGACAAATCCTGCATTACCCAGGATGTTACGAATGTGGGTTCTCGGATTCAAAAGCATAGCCAAGTATCTCCAGGAATTCCACTTTTCTCGGAAAGTAACGGGAATCTGTGCCGCAATATCCCGGTACAGAGTCTTTTCGGCTGCCTCAATCCGGCTCTCGTCCCCACTGCGAAGGGCATCCATCCACTCAGCAACAAGGGTTTCGTTAAGCTGAATTCCATTCGGAAGTTTCTTTTTCAGCTTTTTCGTCATTTCTTCCTCGATCTTCTTCACGCTCTTTTGGAGGGCGAGGTATTGCATTTCGGGAGCTTGCTTCTTCATGATCCGCATAGCCTGCAATGCCTGGGCTTGCTCTGTTACCATAGTCTGCAGTTCGGTGAGGACACGAATCGCATCCTTGCCACTCTCGATCCGTTCTTCCTCTGTTTTGGCAGCGTTAGCTTGATTTGCCAGGTTGTTATAGAGAACAATTCCCCTGGCTACATCGTCCTTGGTGAGCCGTTTTTGCTGTTTCGCATTGCCAAGCCACTCAAACAAACATTCCTTCCAACCGTTGTGCTCCAACCACTTGTGAGCACGATCAACTTGGGCCTTATTGGTATCGGAATCATAGGAAAGCATCCCATTTACAACAGCTTCCTCAATCAGAGGGACAAACTCCTTAGGGGTCATGTTCGCTTCAGCAGCAGAACGAGCCACACGAGAAACCTTATTCTTTCCGTCTATGCTCTTGGGCATTTCCACAACACGATCTGTAGCAGCTCTCTCACCGGCAGGGATTGTACCATGCTTGGAAACCGCATTCGTAAGTACAGCCTTTACCTCTCGCCTAATTAACCCACGGAGCTGTTCTCCGCTTTCGGCTCGTTCCAGTCTCCATGCATAGGCATTCATGCGGTTTTTCGCCTGAGTTGCCTCCGTCTTCGCTGCTAACATCTTCTTTTTATCCGGCTTAGCTTCCTTCGACAGAGCATCAAACCGAGCCTGCGCCTCCCTCATGATACGCTGCTGAATCAGATGATTTTCGGAATCCTCTTGGTACTGCAAGAGGTATTTCCGTTCTAAAGCGTTTTCAACAGAAGAAACATCCAGCTCAGTCAGAATAGAACGAGTAGTAAGGTTGCCACGATCCGAATACCGAATATCCGAATTCTTCTCATTGAAACGCTCAGACAAAGGGATCACATTGCCGTTGTCATCGTATGTAACCGCTGCAAGCTTAACATTACCCGGAGCGTTTTTATAGACTTCTTTCGGATCTCCATTGTCATAGCCCCATTCGTGGATACTGTCACCATTTCCGTAGATGTGCTTTGCCGGAACTTTGTTTTCCAGAATCCGATAGCCATCGTCAAACATACGCTCACCATGTTCCTCTGCGTATTCTCTGGTGATTGCGATCCAGTCCCCGTTACGCACTCTCGAATCCTGAATATCAATCGGCACAGCTCTGTAGACCGTAATCAGTTTATCCGGATTACTTCTCGCACTACGAATGACATTAAAAGCTTTTCGGTCATAGTCTCGCCCCTCACCGTAGTATTGTACGGCTCTAAAGGAGTAAATAGATCCATCTCCACCATAAGCAGAATCTATCTGATCCATGCTAATTGCGGTATCATCCGTCCTTGTCGGGGCCCGGTGTGCCATTCGCCAATCATCCGATGAGGTATACCCAGCTGTCTTAGCAGCCTCGTCCACCATCCGCTGAGCCGTTTCCATATCCCCAGCTTTTACAGCTTCCAGATATTTTCTATTGACATTTTCACCGGAATCGGATATACTGTGATTGAGCTGAGGAGAATGCGAAGTATGAGCAATGGCTTTTTTTGAAGCAAATTGCGTCGCAGTAACTCGGCTCTTTTTATTTGCGCTGATATCTAAAGCAGCCAACTTATCTGGACTGTTTTCATAAAGCATTTCTCCCAAAGTTTTTCCCTCAGACATGTATTTGTTCCACTTATCCTTAGATACTTGAAGGATTTCTATAGGAACTATATTGGGGTTTTTCTTTCCTCCAACAGCTTCGACAACTACATAATGGCCACGAACTGTGCGTTTAGCATATGCAAAACTTTGTCTAACAGTGCCACTTACCTGTTTCGGAATCAATCGTTCAATAACATCTGGCGAATAGACTGCTTTAATTGCGTTTATGAATTGCCGTAATGTAAAGGCAATCTGACCTCTACCCTGTTCGACATCGGACTTGGTATGTCTGCTGTATTCATGCCATACATCGCTACCATTTAGTGCAATATACTTATTGCTTATATCTAATTCGCCGTCAAACGCATCTGATACCATTTCAGCCAACACATCGTATACTGGAGAAATCTGCTGTTGATTTCGTTCCGTTCCGATATCACCCTTGTTTTCAATTGCTTTGCGAACTGTATCCCGAATAGTAGTTTCACATTTCTTAAAATACGCCTTTTCTCTATCGCTCAACATCACACCACCCTCGTAGGTGGTGTTTTTTTGTGCTCCGGCTGCTTCGAAGTTCTCGGCAGCATCCACAAGGCTCTGTGCAAACAGTTCATGGAGACGGTCTGCTTCTTCTACCATTTCTGCCACCAGTCTGCCCTCTACGGTATCAGGTTCCATGCCCTTGTAGATCCTACGGAGCTTGGAAGCAAAAGCCTTGAACCAGTTCCGGATCTTCTGAACCAGTCCCCTGTCCCTGCCTCGTAGCTCTTCTATGCGTTCCAATACAGCCCCGTCAGAGAGCATGGTTTCCATAGAGTCCGCAACCATTTCTTCATACGCCCCCATGAAGCTGAGCTTCCGTCCGTTTCTTTGGGCTTTCTCCTGTTGCCTACGCACCAGTTCAGAAACAGATACACCCTTTTCACCATATTTCTCCATAAGGAAATCAGCAAGCACCTTGAATTGAGAAGGGGACCATTGACGGATCATGTGTGTCAGCTCATGGGCAGCTGCATACAGCATAGCGCCCTGTCCGAATTCACCGGCATTGATATCCAAGTAAATATCCCCGGTCTCCGGATCATAGCTTCCGTTTTCTCCGATAGGCTTCCCATCTGCACCCAGTTCAGACTCAAAGAGGTAAAATTTCCTCCCCAGGCTCTCCGCCAACCTTCCCAAAGCCTTAACCGAAGCATCCTGAATTGGGGTCAGCTTTTTCGTGGATAGCTTGCCCTGAAGATGCACATACCCCTTCCCGGTAACTGCCGTAGCCTTCCCGGCTGCTTCCTTCCGCTTGGCTATGGCTGCTGTCTCCTGTTCCAACTCCGCTTCCCTTGCTAACCGTCCCTGCTCATAGGCATAGTTCCGCTGCCTCTCAGACAACAACGGAGAAAGCCCACGCCCGGTGGATAGTTCCTCTCTTGGTACATTCATCCTTCCGTAATAGAAAGCTTCTGCCATTCCTCTGGCATAAAGCTCCTCGGACAGCTCCTCGGATCCGTCATAGTCCCGAACAAAAGCCTCTGCAACCATTCCCGGCACTTCCTGTTCAGAAAGCACGGTACGCACCCTTTCTTTGCTTCCCACAGGATTATTAGATTCAATGTTCAAACTACCAGCTATTTCAGCATTCTTGCCGTCTACCCCTGTTAAATTAGCTGCAGCCCCATCATAATTGCTGTTGACAGTTATGCCTTCCTGTGGTACACTGGGATTGACGGGAGTCGCCTTGCCGGCAGGCGTTTCGGGCGTAAGCTGCGGAGAGTTCCCACGGGTCTCTATGTTCAGCAGCCGGGTCGGGCTTCCGTCACCAACAGTTTCGGCAGATGATTGAGAAACAGGTTTTTCCTGCGTAAGATCATCTGTCTTTTTTTGCATATAAGCCGATACCACCTGAAGCTTCTTCCTGCTGCTGTCCGGAACTGCTTCGACAACATAATATGTACCATTGACTTTTTTGGAAAATCGAACCATTTGTGCATGAGATTGATCTTTATTCTGCCACTCCTGGCTCAATTCAAGAGCCCCTTGTTTATCCCTGACAAGCTCAACACCATCGTAGTTTTGCAACACATAGCCAAGTCTACTAAAATCCGCATCATCGGACATACTTCGGTCAGCCTCGCCTTTTACTCCGTGTCGGCTGTCGATATGATCAACTGCACCCCCTGTAATACCGTTTGAATATCCGGTCACATTTACCCCAGTTAGTGCTTCTACATCTCGTGCCTGTCGCTCGCTTACCTCTCCAAGATCAAAGGATACTTTAGACCGATACTTTTGGTTTTTCAGGGTTCTTACTTTTTGCACAAAGGCAAGCAGTTTGCTGTCTGCTGCATTTTTGTATTCCTCGATCCGTTGCATTTCCTCGGCGGTATGGGTTGTAGGGTTATCATCCACAGCTGTACTCTCCACAGAGGCGGTTTCCTGTCCCACCATAGCACGAAGGATCTCAGCAGTCTCCTTATCCCCCTGCAGCAGCTTTCTCTGCTGAGAGGTCAATCTTTCGCCCTTCACGGCTTTATTGAGGATACTAACTGCAGTCTGTGCCTCCTCATGGCTCTTTCCTCTCGCTTCAAGCTCCTCAACCATAGCAGCAGCTTCTCCCTCAGAGAACTCTACACCCACCGTATGCAAAGCCCTGCTAATGGTATAGGCATCGGTTCTCTCGTCTACCTTTCCCAGCAGTTCATGCGCCCGGTTGATCTGATTCTGCTGAGATGTCATGATCTTGTTTACGGCTGAATTAGCAGCTGACATACCACCGCCGGAAATAAAGCCGCCCAAAGCATCTGCTGCAGTATTCTCCACGAAATCCCATGTAGCTTTCTTTCTGGCTTCTTCCTCTGTCAGGCCATCGTCCATATAGGCTTTTACAGACAGCTCATATTCGGACTTTCCTCCCATGATCCATCGGTCTGTGAAGAAGTTGGCAATAGAAGTACAGGCTTCTTCCGATGCCTCCACGCCGCCTTGGGATAGAACATTCTTGAGGAAGCTTCCCCCCGATTCGCTGAACAGCTTATCCAAAGATACATACTCAAAGACAACCTCTGCCAGGCCCTGTGCAGCACCGTACTTGAGTGCGGTATTATGGTCTACCCCTTTGCTCATGGCTTGATTATAGCCGGATGCAAAGGCACTGCCGCCCAACATGGCACTGGCTCCCACAGGTCCCGCAATGACACCGCTCAAATAGCTTTCCGCCATAGACATACCCAATTGGTACAGATCTCCCAATCCCTTTCCACCGATAACAGGGATATTTTCCGGTATAGTTCCGGAAAACTCATTGAGAGATTTTGCAACACCGGATTTCAGGCTGTCCCGGAAGGATCCCGGTCCCACATTGGAATATTGCAACCCTGTATTTGCCGTTTTATTGGCTGCAATCATAGGATCCATCCATGAAACAGGCAATGTTAGCAAGGATCCGGCGGTCGCTACAGCACCTGTCCCGAAGTTCTTTCCTGCCCAGTTTTCGATAGATTCCAGCCGTTCCTTGCGGTCGGAGTAAACAACCCGATTTGCATAATCAAGTGCAATTTCATCATATCCCTTGCCGATCAAATACCAGAATTTGTCCCGGTCTTCTTCCGACAGATCCTCAATCGAGACCGCAAGAGGATATTCTCGTCTGCCTTCATCAACAGTAGGAGCTTGTTGATGATAGGTTCCAAGGTTTTCCTGATTCTCAGGATCTTTCATATACTCGTCAAAGCTTTTCAGTGCAGCTTCATGTTTCTGCTTACCGGTGGCAATTGTGGTCTTTAATGCAGAGTCGGTTTGCATATCTTGGAATATTCTTCCCAGATAGTAGCTGTATGCTTCACTTTCCGATGTGTAAGCGTCTTGCAAAGGTTTCAGTTCCTTTTCGTTTGCAGCAATACGGTCACTGATGATTTTTGCCTCTGCACGACCTTCATCTGTGAGCCAATCCCAATTATCCCCCGCCCAGTTGTCAAGGGTGTAGCGATCTTCCCGTATTTCCTGTTCCAACTCGGATATACGCTTAGCCTCGGAGCCTACAGACTTTGACAGACCCACTAAATCATAGTTGCCGGATTTATAGCTATCTTCATAGGCAAGATAAAGGGATGTGCTCAATTCCTCTTCCAACAACCCTTGTTTTGTGGGACCAACAAAATTCTCATCCGGCAGTGCATCGAGATCTTTCTGAACTTCCTCCGGTGTACGAAGTCTAGATTGCCATGCCTCATTGACCTCTACCACAGACTCCTCATAATCCTGTGCCGCCAGTGCGGTTTTCCCGGCTCTCTCTGCGTAGGGATGGACATTCTTGGCATACTCGATAGCCGCAGCATAATAGTCCTCTGTGGGCTCGATATGGGCTTCTAAATCCGTTACAGGCTCCGGCTTTGCGGTCAATCCGGGATAGCCTTTGCCTCCATAGGGATTCTGAGATGCACGATGCTCTTCCATAGCCCCGATATAATAGGGTGCTACCGTACCCTTCACACCGGAAAGGAAGCGGTCATTGTCCGCTCGGTAAAGCTCTGAGAGCTGGGCTCTATCCTTTCGGATCTGCTCCCCGGGATAGGAGAAATAGCCTTCCCCGGAAGGAGCACTCAACGGCTTCGGGTAGGACAACTTCTGCAGCTTTACAGGCTCCCGATCCCGCTCCATGGCCGCAAAGAAGTCGGCTTCCTTTTTCCGTCCCTCCATCCGTTGCTTATAGTCCTGCCACGGCGTTCTGGCTCCTGTTCCGCTGCTTTTCCCACTTTGGGCGGTACTACCGGAGCTGGTGGAGGATGTACTGCTCTCCTCCTTCTGAGCCTTCATACGGAGTTTATATTCCTCCCACGGTGTCATCCGAAAATCCCCCTCTTAATCAGCAGAGGCTCGATCATTGCCCACTGCTCCTTGGTAAACTGTCCGTCCAGTTCCTCCATCATGCGTTCAACCTCGGCATTGGAAGAAGTGCTGATCTTCCGCATCAGATCCGTAATATCCTCGACCCCATACTTGTTGTAAGTTACTCCTTGGGGCTTATCGGAAGCATAGTCGGTATACTCCTGTCCCGCCCAACTATCAAATGCAGAAACATCATAGCCCAATGCTGCAAGGAGACTTTTCTGATTATAGAAGGCTTTCAGGTCTCCGTTCTTACTGCCTTCGTTATAGAGATCTCTCAGCTCCTCCATATCGCTCTTGGTCAGTGTCTTCCCTCCAGCTGTCTTGCTGCCACTTCCTGAGCCACCACCGGAAGAAGAACCACCACCGCCTGAACTGCCACCGGAGGAATAGACCGGCTGAGTAGCATAAGCATAGAGCTTTTGGGCATCCTCCGCACTAAGCCCGGAAGCACCCAGAACCGCATCAGAGGGCATCAGACCGTTCTGCAGCATCATAAGGGTCAGCTCATAAGCCTTCTCTCTTTCTGCATCCTGCTCTGCCTTCTGTTGGCTCTGCTCGTACTGCTGGCGGTTATAGTCTCTCTCTTCCTCATTCCATTGGCGGTTGTAAGCATCCTGCTCCCTGCCATAATCTCTCTCATCTTCTGCCCACCGGCGGTTATACTCGTCCTGTTCTCGGCTGTATTCCGTCCCTTCCTTCTGAGCAAGGAGAGAATAGAGTCTGTATAGCTGATCTGCATCTGCATCGTACTCTGCCCTCCGCTGTGCATACAGCTCAGGAGCCAGATCTGTAAGCCGATCCGGCTGATCATAATAAGCCTGCTGTCCAATGGTCTGTGCATAGGAATTGCCATAGCCCCCTGTAAGCTCTGCAGCCTGTCCCATGGCATCCTCCATGGCAAGCTTTCCTTGCTTTGCAAACAGATCCTTGTACTGCTGAAACAGGGCATCCCCATTGAGATCGAATTCAAAGGGTTTCCGCTCCTGGATCTGCTTCATAATATCGTCCATTTGCTGGGTAGTGGTCTTGGGGAGATACTTAGCGTAATCATGGGTCTGGGCATACTGAGTCAGCCCTTCTCCCTTGATCTTCTCATTACGCTGCTGCTCATATCTTGCAGCTGCTTCCATATCCCCCTGCTCCGCTGCCTGCTGCATCTTCTTCATGTAATCCACATTGGGATCATAGGTCTGCAGCTCGTCCTCACGCTTTCCGTATTTCGACACTTACACTTCCTCCTTAGATGAAATCCCTTTCTCAAAAGGGAGCGATCTGCCCGCAAGCAAGTCGCTCCCTCCTTTTTGTATTATTTCTCCGTGGGCTTCTGAACCTTCTGGTCAAAGCGGAGTGCTTCCTCGGCCATATCCTCAGAGTTCTTCAGAACCTCAGCCACACAGGCAGGAACCTCTACCGCAACACCTCGCTGGATCAGCCAGTTCCGGTTGTTGATGCTGACAAACACATCATCCTTCAGTTCTCTGGTCTTGGGCAGCTTGATGGTCACCATCTGCTCCTTCGGCTGTCCATTCTTTCCATTCGCCATAATCAGATAAAACCTCCCTAATCGTTATTTAAATCATCCCCCTCCGGGAACATCTCTCTAAGCTCTCAAAAATTCAAAGCTCACAAAGCTATTCCCGGAAGGAAAGGCACTATCTCCCTTAGTTCGCCTGTGTGGTGGCAGAGAAACGCTTGGAGCAGGATTCCACCCGAACCAGATAGTTGGGGATCAGCAGCTCTGCAGTCTTCAGAGCCTTCCAGCCAACGGAGCTGCGCTGATCCAGAGGATCCGCAGTGCCTGCGCTGCCCTTCTGCTTCACGATGGTCTCCAAACCGCCACCCTGGATCTCGGTCACACCGTAGGCACCGTCTCCGAAGAACAGGGAGCCAAACACCGCCAGTCCATCGGGGCAGCCCTCACCGGCATAGACCTTCGCCTCGGTAGTCTGGACGAAGCGAACACCGCCGATCTCGCCGATCTCACCCTCGTACAGTGCCTCGGCATTGGCATACTGATGAGCATTGATCCATTCAGGATCACGCATCAGGTCATATGCCACATAGGGATGAATAATGGCAACATACTTGCCGTCAATGGTAGGAGCATTCTGTGCACGGAGCTTTGCCACTACCTGATTGACCACATCCACGGTGAGCTGGGCGGTCTCATCCAGCTGAGCACGGGAGGTCACCTCGGTCTCGGTACCGTCCTCTGCCTTCTTGGGGCAGTAGGTCACATTGGTGCCGGTGTGCAAAGTGTTCCGCACAACCGTATCCAGAGTAGCACCTGCCTGTCTGCCCAGCAGCTTAGCAGCCTCCAGAATGGTATTGTCCACAGCGGTCAGCTCCAGCACATCAGACTGCACGATATAATCACCGTACTGGTTGACGGTGGCAGTGACGGTGGAAACATTCAGCTGGTTGCCATCGGGAGTTACACCCTCTGTCAGAGGGGTAGTCGCCTTAGGCAGAGGAGAGAACTTGCGGAACTCGATGGTCTTACCGCCATTGGCAGGGATGGGACGCTTCTGACCAAACTGATCATGTACCAGCTGTGCACCGGCTTCATCGATCAGAGCCATGTCATAGAAGGTCTTCATTTCCGCAGTAAGGCTGTCCTGTGTGGTCACCTGAGTAGCAAAGAGCTGCAGATCCATAGTCTTATCCATATTCTTCATATCAAATCCCCTTTCATAATTCCGAATTAAAACACGATCCTCTCACCATTGCGGACACGGCGAGCGATCTCTTTCCGTTCCGCCTTGGTGAGCTTGGAAACATCGGTCTTGACCGTTACAGAGCCGGAGGAACTTCCGTTCTCGGCAGGTCGTGCAGCCTGTGCAGCAATCTTGTTTGCCATAGACTGCTCCACGGTCTTAGCTGCATACTGCATAGCTGCAGGCATGATCTCATCCTTGTGGATGACCTCAAAAGCGGTCTTCACATTGATACCGGCACGGAGCAGCTCTCCGAACTGAGGATTGCCCTTCAGCTCCTGATGTAGATCCAGAGAGGGGTAAACAGCCTTAGCCTTTTTCGCCTGTTCCATCCAGCCTGCAAAGGTCTTTCTGGCCTGTTCCTCTCCCTTCCGTCTCTGCTCCTCTGCACGGAGGGCAGCATTCTCCTTTTCCAGAGCCATCATTCTCTGGGTGCGGTAATGGGCATCCTTCAGCTCCTTGGCATCCTTGCCCGTACGCATGGCAAGCTCATTCCAGTAGTTGTCATCCTCTGCCTGTACAGCAGAGCTGAGCTTGGACAGATCGTAGTTGCCCTCTGCATCGGGAGTAATGCCGTGCTTCCTGCCCAGGATCTCCAGAACAGAAGACATCTGCCGATAGCGATCAGCATCCCCTCTCTGGCTGTCCTCCCCCTGCTTCCGGGCATCTGCAAGCTTCTGCTCAAAGAGATCCTTGTAGTCCCCCTGCATGAGCTTATCAAACTCCGCCTTCCGGTCAGTGACCTTGGGTACCTCCGTAGTAGCTTCAGTCTTAGGTACTTCCGCCGGCTTCTGAGACGCACTCCCATCTACCCCCTGCTTGCCGAAGACCACATTTGCAAAGGGGTCTGCCTTTGCTCCTCTCCGAGTAGATTTGAAGACCGGTGCCTTTGCAGCCTCCGAGCCTCCCTCGGTACCTGCAGCAGCTGCTCCCCCAGCCTCACCGCCACCTGCAGCAGCTCCCTCAGCGAAGAGCTGCAGATCTAATCCTTCCTTCATTCTTTTTCCTCCTTCTTCGTTTTATTGGGATCCTCTTCCGAATCATCCTCAATGGGCAGCACCTTCACCGCCTCAGGGTAGCTCTCCTGTAGAGCATAGTAGCCGTACAGGACCGTGCCGAACATATGCCGTGCCTCTGTCAAGTGCTCCGGCTTCGGCTTACAGATAAACAGGACATCCCCCGGTGCGACACAGGAAAAATACTCTCCATCCAGCTTCCCTTCCTTCTGCATCTGTCGCAGCCCATAGTCTGCCGTATACGCAAGGATAGAAGCTGCAGCACATACTAGATCCTGCCCTTTGGGAGCCTTCCCTGCATGGCCCTCCCCACTCAGGCACAGAATCCCCTTTTCCTGTCCAAATTCCACAGTTAACATTCTCTCACACCTCCTGTTGTCGTTTAGGTGGGAGCTGTGGAATCTGCCACCCTCTGCCGTGCCTTAGCAGTGTTCCCTGCTTCGCCGGGCTTGCTTTCCGGCATCCTTACGGCTTCCTTCGGTACATTTGTCGGAGCTGCTGCTCCGGGACCTGCCTCTGAGGATAAGCTTCTGCCTGTCAGCTGCTGCACCATCTGGGTCAGCATGGCGATCTGTTGCTGCATCTGCCTAAACAAACCGCCGTTGTTTGCCACCTTCTGCATCAGACTGTTCTTGCCGTTGAAGTCCATCATATCCAGACACATGAGAGCCTGATCTGCTTGCGCCGGATTGAAGAATCCCGCCCCATAGAACTGCAGTGCCAGCTCATTCTGGCTCAGCTTAGAATAGGGAGAAGCCTTCTGTGCCGTAACCTCAATGTCGAAGGTAGGCACACGGTAGCCCAAATCCGTGCCAAAGAAATCCCCCTGCATCTGAGGCAATATCCCCTGATTGCTGTACTTGGTGAAGGTCTCTGCCCCATTCTCCCCAAGGATCCGGAAGCAGCGAGGCACATCATAGAACTGTCGAATCAGCTCCACCAGCAGCTCCACCACCTTCCGGAAGGCACGGTAAGCAGCCTTATTGGAATCTCTGGACAGCTTGCTCCCTGCCTCCTGCATGGCTGCAATGGCAGAAGCTGCCGTCACACCGGAGGCAGAACCACCGGTGGAAATGTCTCGGTTGCCTGTGGTCTCCTTTAGCTCGTCTACCTTGTCCTTGATGATCTGATTGTAGATCCCGGAAAGAACATTGACCTGCATGGGACGGATGCTGTCCTCTCCCAACTTCCCATCCACATGAATCAGAGGTCTGGTGATATCCAGGAACTCCTCCTCATTGAGGGACCCGTCAGATCGGACAAAGTGCCGTGGGGTAGCATTGGCAAGCATATTCTTCAGAACCGCCTGATTGCAGCGGTCAATGTACTCCTGTGCAGACTTGGCAACATCAATGAAGCCGAAGCCACAGGGACTACCCTTGACCCGAAACAGAGGATCAAATACAAAGGGATACTTGCCGTGATCATACCAGCCACGCTCCCTGTATTCCGGCAGATTCTCCGAAGCAAACAGAACCTCATCCCCAACGAACTTACAGAAATGCAGCACAGTTTTCCCCTGTGCATTCTTCTTCCGATAGTACCAGTCCACTACCGTACTCTTGTTGGCGGTGTTCACCGTATCGTCATAGACATACTTGGGTGCATCCAGTGCAGAGCCTCCCAGCTTGCCCTTCAATTTGGGGTAGTCCTGCTCCAGCTGCTCATTGTTCTGCAGCTCCACATGGAACAGATGCTGAGAGTGCTGGATCTTCGAGCATCCGGGCTCCCAGAACAGATTGATGGGGTCAATGCAGCGAATATCCACATCTCCGATCCCGCCTGCCTTAGTAGGATCCCAGAATACACCGTAAACCGCCGTACCTCCACGGAGCTTGTCATCCCATGCTTCGGAATACACATCCTCGAACTCGCACTGATCCAGCAGCACGGGCACAATGGAGGACAGAGCCTCTGCCTCCTTCTTGTCCCCTTCCTCTCTGGGGAGCAGATTGGGACAGGGGTAATTGTCCATAGCATCTGCATGCTTATTGGCTATGCTGTTAAAGAGCCATGCACTGACCGGCTCCACCTGCTGTCCCGATTCCTTGGAACGCATCAGCTCCCAGTGTCGCAGCTTGTACCACTGCTCATTGGCAACGATCCGCTGCTCCAAATTGGCTTTTCCTGTCTTATATTCCCTGAGGATGTGCTGTGCCTCAAGGATCCTCTCCCGGTTGATCACCGAGGGAATATTCGCCATAGGCAGCTCCGGAGCAACCACTCCGACATCTACCGTCTCACCGTCCATATAAAACCTCCATTGTCGTTTCTGAATACGGAAATCGGAACATAAATTCCCTTTCCATTGATTCAGATATCTATTTTGTGATTACTTCCATCTTCGGTCTCCGTGCCGTTGTGGTCAGATCCTTCTGCTCAATGTCCAGGAACAGCCGTCTGGGATCCGTTATGTATGGATCCTCAGCAGGAGCCTGTCTGGGCGCAATGGGACGGGACATAAGGAAATACCGTGCCTCATCTGCCACATGATCCTCACCGGTCGTGTCCAGATCCTCCGGCTTTTGCACATCGTACTGCAGCAGCGGAATGGTGCGGATAAAAGCCTTACAGTTGGAGAAGATGTACATCATAGGGAATCCGTTCTGATCAAAGGCAAGCCGATAGTGCATCTGCATCCAGCCGGGGATCCGCTTGTTGTCTCCCTTCTGGAAGAACACCTGATGTCGATCTGCTACATCTGCGATGCTCTCACCTGTCTCCGCATCCCAAATAGCCGGGTCTGCAATGCCTATGATCTTCTTTCCCTTTAACCAAGGATGCTCCGTCTCAATGCGGTGGATCTCTGCAAAAACCTTAGGCGGTGTCCACTTTACGCCCTCGTTTGGGGTCTGGGTGCAGCCGTACAGCTCTAAGATCCGATATACCACACCTTCCCGATCTACAGCCCACCAGCCACAGGAGAAGGGTCTGTGATAGCCCCAGTCGAAGGATCGGTAAATGCTCCATGCAGGATCAATGTCAAAGGGTTCAATGACATGGGTCCAACTCCGTTCCCCATACTGCTCCGGACGGTCTGCAAATTCCTCAAAGAACTGCCCCTCGAATACATTCCAGTCCCCCTCTAACCACGCTTTCCGCAGCTTGGGAGGCAGAGCTTGCAGCTGCTGTATGTAATCCGGCTGAGATTTTAGGAGTACCTGGTTGTCCGTAACCAAGCTCTGAATGAAGCTGTACTCCTCAGGCTTCTCCCCCTGCTCATACCGCCGATCTATGAAGATCCGCTTAATATAAGCGTGTCCCTGTCCTCCGGGATTGCAGGTGTAGTAGATCCGCTTCGGGAAGTGATTTACACCACGGAGACAGGCAACAATGGACTTCATCTGGAACTCCGACAGCTGGGTAGCCTCATCTAAAAAGATCACATCATACTCCACACCTTGGAGCCGATCCAGATCTCCGTCCTTGGCACAGTAGGTAAAGGAAATGGTAGAGCCGTTGTCGAAACGCAGCACCTTATCCTTGTCGTTGTATCGTGCAAAGCCTGCCAGCTCCTTCCGCAGGATCTGAATGTGATTGTTCATCAGCTCCGGATAAGTCCGGCGCACGATCAGGATGCGGATCCCGGCATAGCGAACGGCCATAACCTTTGCCTTCGTCCGCACCGACCAGCTCTTACCTCCCCCACGGGCCCCACCGAACCCGATGTGCTTCGTCTTAGCTTTCAGAAACTGCAGCTGTTTCGGTTGCGGACGGCTTATCACCATCCTCCGCAATCAACCACCTCCCCCTGCTAAATTTTCGCCTATATGTGATTATACATCATCTTTTGCAGAAAATCCACCTTATCGCAACCGTCACCCTTAAAAAAATAAAATATTTTCGCTACTGACTAATATCCTCCGCCATCTGATCCTCAAAAGCGATTTCAATTCCTTTATCATCCGTATCTTCAGCACCCTTAGCCTCCAACATAGCCACCCTTGCAGCCTGCTCCCGAATATCCAACTCCGAACGGAGCATTTGAACATCCTTGATATCCTTTAGAGCAGCCGTGATCTGCTTCGCCCCGGCCCGATCCACAACCCCACCGGGCTTATAGTCCACCCTCTCCTTGGTGGTTTCGATTTCAATTCCCCCGGTGGTCACCTCGGACTCCTTGACCTTCACCGCCTCAGCAATAAAGTCCAGCTCTTCAACAGCCTTCTCCAGCTTGTCCAGAAGCCTGTCCGCAATTCGGTAAACCCTCGCTCTCCTTTGTGCTTGTTGATCCATAATTTTATCCAGTGTTTTTGTTACACTTTCGTTCAGGAACTGTTCTTTCTGCTCCTTCCATTTCTCATCTGAGCTTCGTTTCGCAATGGAGCTGACCGATACCCCATATTTCTTCGCCAGTTTCCTCAGGCTCATGTCTGAATTGGTGATATACTCCACCTTGATCTCATCCCACTTAACCTCACTCATAGCAGTCCTCCTTTGCCGAGAAACGCAGAATACCGCCCGGATCCATGACCCGGACGGCCTGCGCCTAATCTGAAATTACTCTGTCGTGCCCCGGCACTGCAAGGAGCTGAGAGCCTCCGAAATCGGACAACCTGCCCCTCCCTGCTCACAGTGCTGCTGCACATAAGCCTTGCAATCGTCAGTGCTTCCAAAATGCTGAACCGTCAGCGAACCTTCACAAATCCCCGTACACCCTACACAGTTCCCCCTCATGTCCTTGAATGCCTTGCACACATTCCGATTGCCATCTACCATAGTACCTCCAAAATCAAAATTTTACTGTCTCTCCTGAGACTTTACCCAACGGAGCCTCTTGCCACATCTCCTGCAGACTGCATAGTGTCTCCGCATCCGCTGCCCCTTCCGGTTCCGCTTCCACAGATCCATCATCTCATGCATTTCCCTATGGAAACCCAAGGCACACAGAATGTTCACCCCATATCACCTCCCTTCCGGTGTTAGTAAATCCTCAGCTGCTCGAAGCCTGTCACCAACTCAGGATGTCTCCAGTCCACACCATTGTAGTCCAGAAAATGGCCCCATACATACCATGATCCATCGTCCCGCTGTACCACACGGGTCATCCACATTTCC
>JAGBGB010000266.1 GCA_017936205.1 Oscillospiraceae bacterium | reverse complement strand
GGTAATCTATATGTTTTACTCCCTGATTTTGTAAGTATGCCACCAAATCATCCCCGTCATCCTGTTCTCCACAGTCAATAAGAACTGTATGAGTTAAAGTATGCAGAACGATGGCATCTGCCTGCCCAGCTTTCAACACAGTGATGCGAAATTCTCCTTCTACAGGAACCTTAGTAGGATGAATGATCATAGTGGAACTGCATCCCGTCAAAAGACAGATCATAAGTAGTAAAATCTGGAACTTCCTCACAGTATTCTCCTTTTATAGTCCGGAAATAGAAATGGCACTGAGGAGTCTGCGCTCTTCCTCCATCGCAATATTCTGCAGTGCATCACACTTTTGATTAAGCTCATTCATAAATGCTTCATCTGCAATAGAGCTGAGATTGATCCGCACATTATAGATCGCTCCTAATGCGCAGGTTCTTGCCAGCATGGTGCCTACCATGGCATCTGTCACAGCATTCGAGTTTCCGTGAGTCAGTGCTAACTCTAATTTAGGAAACAGTGTACAAACAGTTTCTGCAACAGACAGCGGAACCTGTGCCGCTTCTTTTAAGCCTTCCTGCATGGCCTGTTTGCGCTCCTCACTCCCCTTCGGTAAGCTAAGAGCTGCCATGTACTTGTCAAAAGCTCTGGTATCTTCATCCACTGCCAGAAGGAGTTTTTGTCTGATATTTGAAACAAAATTCAAAATATCGCACATTTCTTCCTTATATTCCTTGTATTTTTCCTTATTTACGGTCAAATTTGCAACCATTTCTACCAGTGCAGCAGACAGTGCACCGCACAGTGCAGAGATGCTTCCCCCACCGGGAGCAGGGGCATCGGATGCGGTCAGAGCCGCAAACTCTTTTACAGTCAGTTCAATCAGTTCCATTACAGTCTGTTCTCCAATACCTGTGTTCCGTCAAAATTCTCTAACTGCAGATAGTATGCAGCACAATCCAACAGTGCCTGCTGCGGAACCAAACCGCAGATTTCACTTCCTAATACATTTACACCATATCGTTTTGCTTCCATTTTAACAGTTTCAAAGACTCGATAAACGGATGTTTTAGAGAAATCCGTGAGATTCATGGAAACCTGTGCAATGTTTCGATCTTCCAGTCGAACTCCCATCGCCTTGCAATAGCGGAATCCACCGCTAATATAGCGGATATTTTTTGCAATGGCTGATGCAACTTCCACATTGGGCGTATCCAGATTAATATTATATGCAATCAGGGGCATGCGAGCACCAATTGCCGTGATGCCACCGGTGGGATGGATGGTTGTTCCGTAGTCCGGAGTCCATTTGGGGTCAGTCATTTTTTCAGCCATACCTTCAAACTGCCCTTTCCGTACCTCTGCAAGATTCTCTCTGTGAGGAGCTGATGCGGATTGCTCATAAAGGAAGAATGGCTGCCCATACTTCTCATATGCCATTTGAGCAGCTTCTTTTGCGATGCGATCTGCATCCTCTACGCTTGCATTACGAATGGGGATAAAAGGGATCACATCTACACAGCCCATACGGGGATGCTGCCCTCGGTGTTTTGTAAGATCAATGAGAGCCTGTGCCCTACCTACAGACTCAACAACGCAATCTCGGAGAGGTTCAGGCTCACCGATAATGGTCAGAACACAGCGATTATGATCAGAATCATGGGTATAATCCAGAAGCTTAACTCCTTCCTTCCCTCTAAAGCAATCACAAAGCTGTTCAATAATGCTTAAATCTCTGCCTTCACTAAAATTTGGTACACATTCAATGATTTGATTCATAGTTGATCATCCTTTCGTATATAGGATTTTTCCTTTTTTCATTACGCTATGGACAAGATTCTCCCCGAATCTGTAAAAAATGTACTCTAAATTTGCAGCATTCCAAATTACTAAATCTGCCTGCTTCCCTACTTCGATCGTTCCGATCATATCAGCTCTGCAGCAAGCTGCGGCTGCATTTAAGGTGACAGCGGTAAGCACTTCTTCCGGGCTTAAACCCGACTTCCAACAGCCTAAATTCATAACAAACTGCAGGTTTAAGCTGGGACAGGATCCGGGGTTAAAGTCTGAAGCGAATGCTACAGGAACATTGGCAGAAACCATATCTCTTGCTCGAGCGTAGGGCTTATTCAGGTAAAAGGAAGTGGCAGGAAGAAGAACCGCTACCGTTCCACTCTTAGCCAATTCAGCAATGCCATGGTCGGTAGCTGCAATTAAGTGCTCAACTGAAACTGCCCCCAAGGCTGCAGCAGCCTCTGTGCCGCCAATGGCATCAATTTCATCAGCATGCATCTTTGCTTTAAGACCGCATTTCTGAGCCGCAGCAAGGATCCTTTGGGCTTCGTTAGCAGTAAATACACCCGTTTCACAGAATACATCACAGAATTCTGCAAGCTTTTCCCCGGCAATCACCGGGATAAGCTCCTCCATCAACCTAAGATATGCTTCCCTATCCTCACGATACTCCTCCGGGACGGCATGTGCTCCTAAGTAAGTCGGAATCAATTCAACAGGTTGGCCTTCATTTAAACGTCTGATAACTCGGAGCTGCTTTAGCTCTGTTTCACGATCCAGTCCGTACCCACTCTTTGCTTCGCAGGTAGTGACACCAAGAGATAACATCTCCTTCAAGGCGTCCTCGGCCTTCTGAACAAGCTCATTTTCTGTTGCTGCACGTGTTTTTCTTACAGTTGAAAGGATTCCGCCACCTTGAGCCAGAATTTCTAAATAAGGTACTCCCCTGCGCTTTAATGCAAGTTCATGCTCCCTCCAGCCACCAAAAACAAGATGCGTGTGAGAATCAATCAGTCCGGGCGTAACCAATCGCCCCTTGGCATCAATAACCTCATAATCTGATAGATCTTCCACAGGCTTTCCACTTCCGATTTTGGAGATCGTTTCATTCTCAAGTAAAATATATGCATCCTTCAGAATCAGAACATCACCCTGGTCCTTACCGGATTTCGCCTTCTTTCCTATGGGTGTGGCTAAAACACCGATATTCTTAATGATCGTTTTCATATAAACTCCAATTTTACAGTATGCTGCGAATCATATCTCTGTCAGCAATTTCAGGAAGGGTAATATGATCACTTTCTTTATAAGTATCGTTATACATTGCTGCTGCTTCCAGAGCATTTTCATTCCTTGCCCAGGCTCTGCGAGAGACACCGACCATGGTGTCCCAAGGCATAGCCATGCGTAAGATGGTGTCTACCCGTTCAGATCCGTCAAGCACCATACCAAAGCCGCCATTTACAGATTTACCAATGCCTACACCGCCACCATTGTGGAGAGCTACCAAACTCATACCACGGGCACAATTACCGGCATAGCACTGGACCGCCATGTCAGCCATAATATTGGACCCATCCTTAATGTTAGAAGTCTCACGGAAGGGAGAATCTGTGCCGCCGGTATCATGGTGGTCTCTTCCCAGCATGATCGGTCCAACTTCTCCATTGCGAACCATTTCGTTAAATCTCAGGGCGATGTTCATGCGTCCTAAAGCATCCTGGTAAAGAATTCTGCACTGGGTACCCACAACAAGCTTATTCTTCTTAGCATCCCGAACCCAAACATAATTATCTCTGTCCTGATATCTGCGGTTTGGATCAATGCATTCCATAGCGGCAGCATCTGTTTTATCCAAATCCTCGGGCTTGCCTGACAGGCAGCACCAACGGAAAGGTCCGTAGCCATAGTCGAAGAGCTGAGGACCAAGGATATCCTCTACATAAGAGGGGAATACAAAGCCATCAAGATCATTCTGTCCGTTCTTGCACACTTCTGTAACACCGGCATCATACACGGCCTTCAAGAAGCTATTTCCATAGTCAAAGAAATACGTTCCGCGATTATGGAATTTACAGATCATCTCATAATGGTGCTTCAGAGAGCGGTCTACTAATCCACGGAATGACTCACGATCCTCTGCCAGCAATCTGGTTCGTTCCTCAAAGCTAAGTCCCTGAGGACAATAGCCTCCGTCATAAGGAACATGACAAGAAGTTTGGTCGGACAGTAGATCAATATGCACATTTTTCTCATAGAGATACTCTAACAGATCAACAACATTTCCGCAATAAGCAATGGCACAGGCTTCCTTTCTTTCCTGCTTTTCCATCGCCAGAGTTAGGGCCTCTTCAAGATTGTCGGTAACCTTACTGACCCAGCCCTGTTCATATCTTGTCTGAATGCGGGAAGCATCTACTTCTGCAATCAGTGCAACAGCACCGGCAATTTCCGCAGCTTTTCCTTGGGCGCCGCTCATACCGCCTAAGCCGGAGGTCACGTACAGCTTCCCTGCCAGATCTGCGTCCTTCCCTAATCCAAGAACCAGTCTGCCTGCATTCAGGAGTGTATTAAATGTACCATGTACGATCCCCTGAGGTCCAATGTACATCCAACCACCGGCGGTCATCTGTCCGTAATTCGCTACACCCATAGCAGCGGCACGGTTGAAGCTCTGTAAATTGTCAAACTCCCCTATCATCAAACCATTTGTAATAATGACACGAGGGGCAAAACGATGGGAACGGAATAATCCGAGAGGATGCCCGGACATTACGACTAAGGTTTGATCCTGTGTAAGGGCTTCCAAATACTTCTTTAACAGTCGATACTGCATCCAGTTCTGGCAAACCTGGCCTGTTTCTCCATAAGTTACGAGCTCATAAGGATACAAAGCTACATCAAAGTCTAAATTATTATCGATCATGACCTGGAAGGCCTTCCCTTCCACGCAATTACCCTTATATTCATCAATAGGCTTACCATAGATTCGCCCCTCCGGACGGAAGCGGTATCCGTAAATTCTACCATGCTCCTCTAATTCCTTAGCGAATTCCACAGCCATTTCCTTATGGTGCTCCTTGGGAATATAGCGCAGCGCATTTGCAATCGCTGTTTCTTGATCCCCTTTAGACAAGGTGGATTCTCTCCGTGGAGCTCGACGGATGCCCGGAACAAAAGCGGGATATTGTGGAAGAGTTTGATCCAGCATAAATTGGTTTTGATTCAAATTCATAGAATACCTCCTGTTAAAAAAGCCCCGCGTTGCGGGGCTTCTATTCGTAAAAATGAGATTATAACTCAATTACACCTCAATACGACCTACTGCAGATTCCACATTTGTCAGCAACGTATTCAGAACCTCTTCGCAGCGGTTAATATCCTCATAAAGGGGACGATCCTCGTACAGAGGCTTGCAAACAGAACGAATTGCAGAATAAGCAGGCAAGGTTCCTTTTCCAAGCTTTTTACTACCGTGCATCAGATCAATTGCCTGACAGGCACACATGATTTCCATTGCAAGGACACGACGAACATTCTTCTGGATCTCAGAAGCCTTGCGAGCAGCGATTGTGCCCATACTCACATGGTCTTCCTGACCTGCTGAAGACGGAATGCTATCAACGCTGGCCGGATGAGATAGAACCTTGTTCTCTGACACTAAGGCAGCAGCAGAATACTGAACGATCATGAATCCGGAATTCAATCCGCCCTTTTTTACCAAGAACGCAGGAAAACCACCTAAATTGGGATTTACCAGTCTTTCTAATCTACGCTCAGAAATATTTGCAAGCTCAGACAGTGCAATGCACATAAAATCAAAAGCAAGAGCAACAGGCTGCCCATGGAAATTACCTGCAGAAATAGCCTCAGATGTATCCTCGAAAACGATGGGGTTATCTGTAACAGAGTTCATTTCGATCTCTACTTTTGATTTAATATAATTCAGAGCATCTCTACTTGCGCCGTGTACCTGAGGGACACATCGAAGGCTGTAGCTATCCTGAACTCGAATTTCCCCCTGTTGGGTCACATTCCGACTTTGGTGGAGCAATCTACGAAGATTTGCTGCGGTAACACCTTGTCCTGTATGCAGTCGAAGTGCGTGAACTCTTGGATCCAATGCATCCTCAATGCCTCTATTCGCCTCGAAGCTTAGGGCCGCAGCAATGTCTGCAATCTTCATACAACGGAACGCATCGTATAGCGCTAACGCACCTACTGCAGTCATAGCTTGGGTACCATTAATAAGAGCGAGACCTTCCTTGGCTACTAACTCAACAGTGTCGATCTCGGCAAGCTTCATTGCTTCTCCACCAGAGAGTCGCTTGCCCTTGTATTCAGCTTCCCCTAAACCAAGCATAGGAAGAACCATATGGGACAGTGGCGCCAGATCGCCACTGGCACCAAGGGATCCCTTCTGGGGAACAATCGGCGTGACACCTTTGTTGAGCATGCTGATCAGAGTTTCTACTGTAGAAAGGCATACTCCCGAGAAGCCCTTCGCCAAATTATTCACACGCAGAAGCATCATTCCACGAACTACCTCTGTGGGGAAAGGATCACCTGCGCCAACTGCGTGAGTCAAAATCAAATTCTTCTGCAAAAGCTTACATTCATCAGCAGAAATAGAAACATCACTGAACTTCCCGAATCCGGTGGTAATCCCATAAACGACTGCTTCATCTTCAACCAAACGATCAACAACACTACGAGAAGATAAAATATTCCTTCTGGCTTCTTGAGACAATTCAACAGGAGCCTTATTTCGACTTACGGAAACAAGCTCCTCAAGGGTCAAACCATGTCCGGTAATCACGACTGACTTCATGTCAAGCCTCCTTTATCTCTGTATCTCAAGAGTCATTATATACGATAATCCTTAAAATTTCAACGCAAAAATACTGTAACTAAATATATTTCAAGGAAGTGCATTTAAATTTTCTTTATGTGCAAAAAAGGATACTTGTTTTTTTCATACTTTCTCGGTATACTGTAGATAGAAAGAGAGGAATCATATGAATTATTATTTTGCACCCCTTGAAGGCATTACAGGTTTAACTTATCGAAATCTGCATCATAAGTACTTTGGCGGAATCCATAAGTATTATATGCCCTTCCTGTCCCCTACCCAGAACCATTGCCTGACAAAGAAGGATCAACGAGAGCTTCCGCCTGCCGATTCCGTTCCATACACAGCGATTCCACAAGTCTTAACAAAATCGGTTTCGGATTTTTTGTGGGCTGCGGAATGTTGCGGAGATCGTGGATACTCGGAAGTCAATTTAAATATCGGCTGTCCTTCCGGTACGGTTGTAGCAAAGGGAAAAGGTGCTGGAATGCTTGCTTCTCCTGATCATCTTGAAAACTTTTTATCAGAGATATTTACCAAGTGTCCCTTGGAAATCTCCGTTAAGACCAGACTTGGACTAAACGCTCCCAATGAATTTCCTAAGCTACTTACGATATTGAACCAATTCCCCATCAAGGAGCTGATCATCCACCCCAGAGTTAGGACGGAATTCTACAAAGGCTCAGTCCATCTCGACCGATTTGCCTATGCTATAGAAAATTCTCCCCATAAAATATGCTATAATGGCGATATTTGTACACAAAAGGATGTTCAATTCATTCAAGAGAGATTCCCGCAAATCTCTTCTGTAATGATCGGCAGAGGTCTGGTCGCCGATCCCGGTCTCTTATGTGGCGGCACCCACCGAGAAACTCTACATGCCTTCCATCATGAGTTATTCGACACCTATATTTGTATGTTTGGCAGCCGTCAAAATGCAATGGCTCGTATGAAGGAGATCTGGTCAATGCTAATCACGCTCTTTGACTGTAGCGATTCCTGTGGAAAAAAAATACGGAAATGTACAGACTATGACAGCTTCTGTAGGCTTACAGAAGAGGCGATAACCCAGCTCCCAATCCTCCGGGAAGTAAAGCCATCTTGGCTCGAGAGATCTATTCGCTGTGAAGCATGAAAGGAGTATTTAATGATCTATAAAGAATTTAAGGGAAAAAAGCTATCTGCATTGGGCTTGGGAACCATGCGGCTGCCTGAGACTGCAGATGGTTTAATTGATCGAGAGCATACAGCTCAAATGATCGATTTTGCACTGAAGCACGGGATCAACTATTT
>JAGBGB010000265.1 GCA_017936205.1 Oscillospiraceae bacterium | reverse complement strand
GATACAGAATGCCTGCAGACCAATGCCGATTGCTTCAACAGCGTCAGCAGCGTTGGTGATGCCCTTCTTGATTGCGATAGCTGCGCCGAGGGTATATGCCCAGGATGCATTCTCGAATGCGATGGGCTGAACGCCCTTAACGATGGCGTCAACGTCGATGCCCTTGGAAAGGGTCAGTTCCTTTGCTTCTTCCAGAGAAGCGAAGCCATATTCAGCGAGATACTTGTTGATGGTATCAATACGTCTCTCGTAACCTTCAAACAATGCCATTATGATATCCTCCCTTCCTTATTCTTTTCTCGGGTCGATGTAACGTGCAGCATCATCATAACGACCATAGGTCTTGATGTTCTGCTCGTAAGCTTCGCGAGGATCAACGCCCTTGCGGATTGCTTCCATCATCTTGCCAAGATGTACGAACTTGTAGCCGATTACTTCGGAATCATCGTCCAGTGCGATGTTGAGAACATAGCCCTCAGCCATCTCAAGGTAACGAACGCCCTTCTCACGGGTACCGAACATGGTACCAACCTGAGAACGAAGACCCTTACCAAGGTCTTCCAGAGAAGCGCCAACGGGAAGGCCGTTTTCGGAGAAAGCGGTCTGGCTGCGGCCGTAAGCAAGCTGCTTGAAGATCTCACGCATTGCTACGTTGATTGCGTCGCAGACAAGGTCGGTGTTCAGAGCTTCCAGAAGGGTCTTGCCGATGAGGATCTCGGAAGCCATAGCAGCGGAATGGGTCATGCCGGAGCAGCCCAGAGTCTCAATGAGAGCTTCTTCAATGATGCCTTCCTTGACATTGAGGGTCAGCTTGCAGGCGCCCTGCTGGGGAGCACACCAGCCTACACCATGGGTGAAGCCGGAAATGTCGCTGATCTGCTTAGCTTGTACCCACTTGCCCTCTTCGGGAATGGGAGCGGGACCATGGTATGCACCCTTTGCAACCGGACACATATGCTGTACTTCTGTTGTGTAAATCATTGCAAAAATCCTTTCTTATCCGCCTTATGCGGCGGTAAATTCCGTGGAACCTGCAAAAATCCATACTTCGCAAATTCTATCCTTATTATACAAAAAGCAAGTCCAATTGTCAACGGCATTGTAAAAAAGAATCTGCCGTAAATGGGATTTTACAGCAGATTCTCTTGTTTTATTCGTAATTTCCGTATACCCAAGCGTTGGGAAGGGAGCGGCACTGGATATTTGCGTTGGAGCACTTGGTGACATATTCGCCGTCGTACCACATGACAGCACTGGTGCCGCCGTCTAAGTTCATGGCGGTATAGGCATCATGACGCATGAGGATCTTGGCACAGGTCTCTACATCCGTACCGATGGAACGACCGATTTGTCGACCTTCGATCACCAGCATCAGGATCTCTCCACGGGCAGACTGTCCGATCGCTGCTCTGGGGTTGATCCCGTTGTAGTCGTTATATCCGTCAACGGTCATCTTTCCGTCAACAACAAGTGCGGGCATGAATTCTACCGCATCTGTTACATCGCTTGCAACAGGGGAGTAGGCGTTGGCAATATAGAAACGGTTATCCTGAGTCAACTCGATCCGCTTCGCACCACGGTCTGCATAGTGGGTGCCGTAGGACTTACCTTCACATACGGTATAGCCTGCTACTGTACCGCCGTTGCCGTTGCCTTGGGGATCTATGAAGCCGCTGCCTGTAATGCCGAGAAGAGCATCAGAGTTCTTACAAATGGTTCCGATGTCCTGACCGTAGCTGCCGATACCGGAGGAAGCCTCACAGCGAAGCTGTGCAGGATCCTTCCCGATAGCAAGGATTCCAAGGTAGCCGGTTCCCTGTACACGAACCAATAGAATTTGATTCTTGGCATCCAATGCCAGAACCTGCTCGCCCATGCTGGTGTAGATGGATGTACCGTCATCGTCAAAGCCGGCTTCGTTAATATAAATATTCTCCCAGCCGTCCTTCAGAACATCGGGATGCTCGTCCAAATAGCTCTCGAAGGTGCTGCGATTCAGTTCCCAGAACAGCTCATAGAAAGCGGTTTCGGCAGGATCCTCACCGGGGACGGTGACAGTGGGCTTCGTAGGCTCTGCAGGATCCTCTGTGGGTGCATTGGGGTCTGCCTCTGTAGGTGTAGTGGGGGTAGGACGCTGACTGATATCATCCTCCTGCATGAGCTGTGCCTGCTCCTTCCGCATACGGATGTCATCTACCATGTATTTGGGAAGGAACCAGTCAGCCAGCCAGTGGTGGCTCATAGTGGACAGGGCTGTGGAGATGTATTGCTCTCTCCAATACTTTATAGTTGGAATATTACTAAATACCAAGAAGCAATACAAAGCTTCGAAGAACAGGATCACACTGAGGATGATCGCAGCAATTCGCATCCCTCTAAAGGGCTTTTTTGCCTTTTTGTTTTTCTTACGGCTGCTCTTGCTTTTGCCGTGGTATCTGTATTCTTCAGCCTGAGAATTGGGGTCAAAGGTATTGATAATAAAACGCCTCCTTTATCGGATCAGGGTCAAAAATCTGTTACATGAATTTTCAGCGTATATCATACCACAAATGAAGTCAGAAGTAAACAAACAAAGTATGAATTTTTTGCATCAAATTGGTAATAGAGAGAAATTTACGCTGCCTTATTGACAAGGATCGGAATCACTGCTATTCTTTCTACTGTCAATGCTGAAAGTAGTAGGTGAGAATTATGAGGAATAAACGGATCGATGCCTACCTGACGAGGACTTTGTCTGGCTCGGTCTTTACATGGAGAGAGATCTTCCGTCTTATGATCCCGGGAATACTGGATAATTTATCGATTACTCTGATTAGTATGCTTACCACCGCCTTGATCAGTAAGAACGGGGAGACTTCCATTGCAGCTGTTGCTCTGGTGGGGCCTGTTACGGGCTTAATGGTCTGTTTTTTTACAGGGATCAGTGCAGGAGCTTCGGTAATCGTTGCCCAGTGCTGGGGAGGTCGGGACGAGGAGCGCTTGAAGCGAGCCATCAGTACAGGCTTCTTCCTGACGGTTCTGGTGGGGATGGTGATCAGTGCGCCTCTATTATTATTCCCGGAGGGGATCCTAAAGCTGCTGTACGCAGATGCAGATCCCTTGGTCTTGGAGAAGGCGAGGATCTATTTATCCGGCAGTGTATGGTCTATTTTGATTTTTACTGTCTATACAGCGGGCTTTGCTATTCTCCGTGGTTTGGGGGAGTCGAAGCGCTGCCTGGTTCTGAGCATTGTGATCAATCTGGCATATTTCCTCTTTAGTGTACTGTTCCTGAATGTGCTGGATATGGATATTCAGGGCAGTGTGTGGGCGTTGATCCTTGCTCGCTTTGTGGGAACTGCCTTGACTGTGATCCTGCTGCTCTACTGGAAACCGCCTGTGAAAATGAGCTTCTTCCGACTCTTTCGATTTGATAGGGAGCTGCTGGGTCGAACTATGCGAGTCAGTCTTCCCTTTGGCTTGGAGCAGATCTGCATTTCTGTCGGAAATCTCACCTCCAAAATGTACATGGTTCCTCTGGGAACCTCTGCCATCAGTACCCATACCATTGCCAATTCTGTCCTGACGGTATTTACCACTGCCTCTCTATCTGCGGGAAATCTGGCTGTAACCGTAGTAGGGAAGTGTATCGGTGCGGGGAAGAAAGAGGAAGCCTATACTTATGGGAAACGCTGCAATCAATTAGCCACGGTGCTCATGGTGCTGTCCTGCCTGGTATTTGTGCCTCTGCTGCCTGTGCTCCTCAATCGCTTCCATCCCACGGCAGAAGCCTATGCGATGGCAAAGCAGCTATTGCTGTACAGTATTCCGTCCTTGATCCTGTTTGCACCGATGTCAAACACCCTGCCTTTTACCCTGCGGGCAGGAGGGGACTCGGCATACCCTTCCATCGTATCACTTGCTGTGCTCTGGGTCATTAGCATTGCATTGGGCTATGCTCTTGCCATTCCTGCAGGTCTTGGGCTGTGGGGCATTTGGATCGCACAGTGGCTGTCTTGGGCAGTTCGTAGCCTCTTCTTTGACCTCCGCTTCCGCAGAAAACACTGGCTGGATCGTGCCTGAGGGGATTCCCCAACATCTTACTATACCAACAGGGGCTGCCTCAACATGCTTGTGAGGCAGCCCCTGCTATTTAGCACTGAGGTTTATTTGAAGTACGCTGCTGCAGAATCTCCGTATGCTACCATAGCTTGACAGAGCGTCAGCAGTGTGCCGCTCTTGTTGTTGCCATAGGTGTCGATGCTGTACTGCGTGGTCTGGGACAGGCGAACTCCCTTGGCATAGACCGCCGCAGATACCACAGTACGCATTTGTGCTGCAGTCAGCACATCTACATCAAAGGCATAATAGCTGCTTCCGGCAGAATACTTCTCTGCTTCGGTGAGAACCTGAGTAATGGTTTTCCCGGAGGCATCCTTGTAAGAAATGCGGAGCGTTAGATCGCTGATGCTGCCTGTATATTTGGCTGTGTTGAATACAAAGCGAATGACGACCTTATTCTCCAAGCTCAGAGCCTTTCCGTACCATGTAATGGTGGGATCTGTCAGATCCTTCAGTGTGTCCTTGTTGCTGTTGAAACGAACACTGTTCAGATCCGTCAAATAGCTCTTATGTGCTTCGGTCATATTTGCTGATGCAAGGTGATCCAATCGATAGCCCTTCCAGATCTGTGCTGCGGTGCCGTACCGAAGCAGATCGGAGCACAGCTTTCTCAGGGAATCTGCAGAGCCTTCCTTATTAAGCTGATTATAGGCATAGGTAGCAATACTGTAGGAATCGGTTGTGGAAATATACTCTATCCCGTCCTTGCTCATGTGCAGGGTTGCGTGCAGGACATCATTCATCTGCGTCGCAAATAGCCCTCTCATAGTGAAGTAATAGCGGTCTCCCTTCAGCTCCGGCTGCAGTCTGTGGATCACATTGCTGTTGAGCTCGGAGCCTTCATAGCTGGGAACCTCACAATCCAAGAAGAAGCTGTCATACTGCTCCAATTGGCTTGCAGGGATCACATAATTCACCAAAATGTCGCTTGCCAGATTCAGAGAATGTCCCATAGTGATGCTCTGATCTAAAACAGGCTCAACTACATGTACATCCAGTTCAAACTGATTGGAGGACATGAAATATCGCTCCTGAATGGTAGAATAGTATTCCACACTGAGCTTCCGTCCGTCCTCACTGAAGTGGAACAGAGCTACAGCACCGGTCAGAACGCTTGTATCCACACCTTGAGGATCAATGAGCATCTGGGTGATCACATTCCCATAGGTTCCTCTTTCCTGTGCCACTGCGATCTGTGCGCTGGGATCATGTCCGCTAAGAACCAGAGAGATATTTTGATGCTTTTTAATAAATTTCTCCCAAACCTGATCTCCGTTATTTAGGTTGGCACTGTAAATAGAGGGAGGGCATACATCACCGCTGTCCAGAGTGGTTCCGTCTCGATACATATAAGCATGGGTGGTAATGATCACATTATGATGAGGATGCTCTGTGATGATCTGATCTGCCCAAGCTAAAACATCGTCCGGCATACCAAAGTCCAGACACAGGATCAGGTAGGGGATTTGATTTTTTCCGACAGTGATGGTTCGCCATGTATTTACCACACTGCCCTTATAGCTGCCTTCGTAGCTACTGCTATAGGGGGATTTGGAAGGATCCCCGAAGTATTCATTCATTTTCCCTGCGTTGTCGTGATTCCCTCGAACCAGAGAATAGGGAACCACTCCGTTGAGCTTGTTAATGGCATTCAGAGCCAGTGTCCACTCTCCGTCCACGGTCTGCCGCTCTGTAATATCCCCTAAGCCCATAACATATTGGATATTCTGAGCATCCTTCTGGGACACGATCCAGTCATAGATCTTGTTTAGATTCTTTGTGCCGTTCAGACTGTCCTTATAGGTCACGACTTGGGTGTCTCCCACAACAGCGAAGGTATAGTCATAGCCGGAAACAGGCTCCTTTTCCTTGATCCAGGTAGAATCCAGATTCAGATGATAGGCATTTCCGCTGAGATCGGTATAGCTGTTAGCAGACTTGCTCAAATCCCATGCAGCAAGGGCATCGCTTTTCCCTAATGTGTATCGATCATTCATGATCTCGTCCGCACTGCGAATCTGGGAAAACACAGAAACAGAACGAATCTGACCCTTGAAATACTGGGCATTCCCACTACGGGGATCTCCACCTACCATAAGTGCTTTCTCGGGAACGAAGTTAGGGACTGTGAGCTGAATGCTTTGCGCTAAAGCGCCGTTGATGTAGCAGTCTGCCTTTCCTGCAGAGGAATCTATGGTAACAGCCACATGGGTCCATTGCCCGGTATATACATTCACATTTGAAAACAGCTTGTCAGTGACCGTGCCATTGCCGTCTACAAAGTAGATCCTTGGTTTCCCATTGTTGTAGATCTCGAAGCTGAACAGCTTCCTTCCTCCACCATGATAATTTCCGAGGATGACACCACCTCTGTTAGTCGAGGGTGTGCTTGTGGGAAAGTGCACCCACGCCTCTACCGTTTTAGGCAGAGTGGAGAAGGGCTTGCTTACCTCATAGGTTTCGTTTGCCAAAAAGCTTAGCCCCACAGGGGACAGGTTGATGTGATAATCGTTTCCGCTCCGGTCATAATGGGAAGAGGCTGTTGCTCTGGTATCCCACACTGCCAGAGGATCCCCGTTGTTCAGAGTGCTCATATCACCCTGAATTTCTGCTTGCGTGCGAGCATCGGAATACAGAGCTACAGAACGGAGCTGCCCTTTGAAATACTGGCTGTTTCCGCTCCGTCGATCTCCACCCAACACAAGACTCTTAGAGGGAACGTAGTCCGCAACGGTTGCAGGCTGACTTTCTGCTAAGACGCCGTCAACATAGCAGTGGAGCATTCCTGCAGTAGCATCTCGGACAATGGCAACATGGGTCCATTTTCCTGTATACACATTGACGGAGGAGAAAATCTTATTTGTAACCACACCTTCTGCATCTATATAATACATTCGGGGCTTACCGCCGGTGTAGATCTCGAAGCTAAGAAGGCCCTTTGCACCATCATTGTAGCTGCCGAGAATCACTCCTCCGCGAGTAGCAGCAGGGGTGTCAGCAGGGAAATAAACCCATGCCTCCACAGTGTTGGGCACAGCAGGGAATTCTTTGCAAACATAGTTCACCTGATCGGCTCGGAATGTTCTTCCTATGCTTGACAGAGCTACATCATGACCGTTTCCGCTTAGATCTGTGTAGCTGTTGGCTGAGGTGCTTACATCCCATGCGGCCAGAGGGAAGCCGCCGCCGAAGGTGTTTTGATCTGCCTGTATTTGTTCTCGGCTGCGGCTTTCTGCGTAAACAGCCACAGAGCGAAGCTGACCCTTAAAGTATTGCCCGTTGCCGTTCCGATAATCACCGCCTAAAACAAGGGCGTCAGCTGGAACGAAGTCAGATACAGTCAAAGCAGCGGTTTCGACAAGCTGTCCGTTCAGATAACAGTGAGCAACTCCGGCAGCGGGATCCCGTACAATGGCAACATGAGTCCACGCACCACTGTATACATTTGCCTTTCTGAAAATCAGACTGGTGGCTTTCCCGGAAGACTCTGTATAGTATAAGCGGGGATTGCCGTTGGAATAGATCTCAAAGCTAATGGTCTCTCTGGATCCCTCATAGTAATTGCCCATAATGACGCCCCCTCGTTTGGCTGCATCCATCGTAGCAGGGAAGTACAGCCATGCCTCGAAGGTATTGGGCATTTCTGCAAGGGGCTTGTTCATAGGATACAGCTCCTTGGCTGTAAAGCTCCTTCCGCTCGTGGCAGCCGTAGCCGGGAGGGCGGATAACAGAATACTGCATAGCAAAAGCAACGCAACAAGGGACTTCTTTCGTATCATAGTAGTTCATCCTTTCCGATATTGTTCTATGGAACTATCATATCATTGTCCCTAATTTTTGTCAACGAAAGTATCATTTTAAAGGGTGATTTTTGAAATCCCTTGTAACGCTATGCAGCTTTCCGACTCTAACTGACAGGTGATAAACATGATTTCCATAAGAGAAGCTCGCTATTGCAATTTGAAGCTTTTTCTGATATATCTTGTCATACTGGGTCACTTGATTGAACCCATGATTGAAAAATATCCTGGGCTCTATGTGATCTATGCTATGATCTACAGCTTCCATATGCCCCTGTTTGCCTTCCTGACCGGACTGTTTGTTAAGAATGAGAATGGGTGTAAAAAACAGGGGCTTCGATTGTTAAAGCTTTATATCCCCCTCCAGCTTCTTGCGGTTGTGCTTG
>JAGBGB010000264.1 GCA_017936205.1 Oscillospiraceae bacterium | reverse complement strand
GTTCATGTCAAAATTAAGGAAGGTACTCGTGAGAGAATCCAGGCATTCGAAGGCACTATCATTGCTCGCAAGCATGGCGGCATTGAGGAGTCCATCACTGTTCGCCGTCTGAGCTACGGTGTCGGCTGCGAGAAGGTTTTCCCCGTGCATTCCCCCAACATCGTCAAGGTAGAGACTGTTCGCCGCGGTAAGGTTCGTCGTGCAAAGCTGTACTACCTGCGTAACCGTCTGGGTAAGGCTGCAAAGGTCAAGGAGAGAGTATAATCTCATCCAATTGCAAAACAATTCCCCGTACCTTGGATCCCAAGGTACGGGGGTTTGTTTTTTACATTTCTCTTTATACGCCTGTCATTGCTTCAAGAACGGTCCATTCCTCCATATCGATACCCTTATGGCAGGCTAAGCCTTCTTCAATATCAATGTCACACATCCTACCGTCGATTAAGGAAATGATTCGATTTGTGCCGCCACCTGCCAGAATATCAACTGCGCGGTATCCCATACGAGTCGCTGTTACGCGATCTCTTGCAGTGGGCGTACCGCCTCGTTGAATATGTCCTAACACCGTAACTCTGGGCTCAATACATATTGTATCTTTAATTTTCTGTGCAACTTCCAGGGCGGAACCGGCACCTTCAGCAACGACGATCATATAATGTGTGAACCCGTTCAATCGGGCATTTCGGATTTTCTCAATGACTTCCGTTTCAAAATCTTCTTTGCTTTCAGGTACAAGTACTGCGGTAGCTCCTACAGCCAAGCCTACATAGAGGGCAAGGTGCCCCGCATTCCTACCCATGACTTCGACGACAGAGCAGCGTTCATGTGATTGCATAGTATCTCTCAGTTTATCGATACAATCGATGGCTGTGTTGGCGGCTGTATCAAAGCCGATGCAGTAGTGCGTACATGCGATATCATTATCAATGGTTGCAGGAATTCCTACTACGCTGATGCCGTGGCGAGAAAGCGCTTGAGCTCCTCGGAAGGTTCCGTCACCACCAATGGCTACGATCCCATCTAATCCCAGAAGTCTACAGGTGTTTACCGCCTTCTGTTGACCCTCAGCAGTCATGAATTCCTTACTCCGAGCGGTATAGAGCAGTGTGCCGCCACGATTGATCACATGAGCCACACTCTTTTCATCCAAGCGGATAATGTCTCCGTTGATCAGACCATTATAACCTCGACGAATTCCGATCACCTCTATACCACGGAATATAGCAGCACGGACCACTGAACGGACTGCAGCATTCATACCGGGGGAGTCACCGCCACTGGTCAGAACTCCGATTCTGCGAACGGAAGATTTTGTTAACATAGTATTCACTCTTTTCCTTATAAATTTTTCGTTAAAAACACTAAGTTTTTTAAAATTAAAGTATGATTTAGGTGGAAAAATACGAAATTATGTGATATAGTATAATTATCATGACATACATAAGGAGGGCTTTTGTATGAACTTTCGTGCTAAAAAGGTGACTGCTGACATCGTACAGTGGATACGCAACTGGTTCGACACAAACGGGAGAGGCTGTAACGCCATCGTGGGTATTTCAGGTGGCAAAGACAGTTCTGTCGTAGCGGCTCTTTGCGTTGAAGCGCTGGGAAAGGAGCGAGTCATAGGTGTTCTCATGCCCAATGGGGAACAGACAGATATAGATATGTCTCTTCTGCTTTGCCGCCATTTGGGCATTGAATATGTTACTATAAATATACAGGATGGCTATGATGCACTTCTTTCCTCTATTTCCCGGGAAATCGGTGAACCCAGCAAGGATACCATCATAAATCTTGCCCCACGCATTCGAATGGCGACCTTATATGCTGTCTGTCAAAGCAGAAACGGGCGAGTCGCCAATACCTGCAATCTCTCAGAGGATTGGGTCGGTTACTCCACTCGCTATGGTGATAGTGTAGGGGACTTCAGTCCTTTATCTATGCTCTGTGTCAGAGAAGTGAAAGAAATCGGCAGAGTCCTTGGATTACCTGAGGTTTTGATCGAAAAGGTTCCAATCGATGGATTGTGCGGTCAAACAGATGAGGACAAGTTAGGATTTACCTATGAGGTGTTAGATCGCTATATTAGAGAAGGGGAGATCGATGATCCTGATACAAAGGCAAGAATCGATCGTCTATATGCCCTAAATCGCTTTAAGGTTCGATTTATGGATGTATTCCCTTATGAGCCTTAAGCTTTCTCCTTCAAACTCAATTCTTTGATTCGTTGGGATATTTGAATGCTCTGAGGACATACGGACTCACACTGCCGGCATTCAAGGCACTTTGATGGTTTCTTGTCCTCGGGCAAAACAGACAGAGCGTAGGTAGAACCATTGAATCGATTTTCGTTATAGATCCGCATTAATTTGGGAATATCCAAAGATTGGGGGCAGTATTCCGTGCAGTATCGACAGGCTGTACAGGGTACTGCCTCTATCATTTGTCTTCCTAACTTCGGAAGCTTCAGGAAGCCATCCTTTGACAG
>JAGBGB010000263.1 GCA_017936205.1 Oscillospiraceae bacterium | reverse complement strand
TCTCACCGTAGAAGACCCTACAACAGTCCTGATCGTCACGGTGGCAATGGACGCACTGAGGTCTATATGTACTCCCTGACCGCCTCCACAGACGGCTTCAAGAATACCAGTGATTATGCCACAGAGAACCGCAGCAATTCAGGCTCCATGTTCATTATTAAAATGCCGGATAACAGTCTTTTTGTCATTGATGGCGGTACTTATTATCAGATGAGCGACCGAGCCTGCGAGCAGCTCTATGCCTTTATGCGCAGCATTACGGGTCAGCCTGAGGATGAGAAGATCATCATTAATACATGGTTCATCAGCCATCTGCACTTTGACCACTGCGCAGGCTTTCCTCGCTTCCTGCACAAGTACAATACGGAATTCGAATTGCTGAACATTATGTATAACTTCGACATCGAGGGTGCCTCCCAGAAGTATGTTCGCCGTGTAGCAAGGCTCTTTCCCAACGCCAAATACTACAAACAGCATACCGGGGAGACCTTCAACATTGCAGGAGTGCAGTTCGATGTGCTCTACACCGTTGAGGATCGCTACAAGCCCAACAGCAGCAACAAACTGGTTCTCAACGATGCTGCTTGTCTTGGTAGCTATACAGAGGAAAACAACGGCTCTACGGTCCTTCGCATGACCTTTGACGGCAAGACCATGCTCCTGACCGGAGATCTTGAGAAGGCAGATGCACTCCTCATGAAAATGTATCCTGCCGCAGACCTAAAGTGCGACCTGCTGCAGATCCCTCACCATGCCTTCGACAATCACACCACTCTGGTCAAGACCATTGCTCCTACCATTTCCTTTATCAATCAAGCAGAATCTGCCATCCGCAACCGTGAGGATGTTTATGACAATAATGCCGCATGGAAACCCTATGCAGGTGCCATGTACTACTGCGGTGAGAAGACCGTAGGCTATGCCGCAGACGAGGGCATCTTCTACAACAAGGTCTTCGACACCGTGGACTTCATTGCCTGGTCCGCCCGTACCTACGATGTGGAGGAAGCCAACTACTACGACGGCAGCTCCACTCCCACCGCTGACCCGGAGAAGTATTATCGCTACAGCCGCGTCACCACCCTGACCCCTGAGGAGAATACCTATGTCATTGTAGACGACAAGCTGGACAAGCCCCTGTCCTACGATGCAGTCACAGGAGCCGTTGGCAACGCAGTCCCTGCCTTCCATGCTGCTAATGATGAATACTACTTCGCAGACTCCCAGAGGAGAGCCGTGAACTGGCTCATCAGCTACACCACCTCCGGCAGCTTGGCAGAGCAAGCCACCAGCGGAACCACCTATTCCGGCACCGTTCCCATTTACAAGGGCACAGGCGGCTATTGGGGCACTCCCACCAAGGGCCGCTACTTAGCTGTTGCCAATGGGGATACCTATGCCGCTACAGGAATGTTTGAATCCTGGACAGCCTTCAGCAACATGATGGAAACTGCCAAGAAGCCCATTCTTATAGACCTTCTCTCAGGAGGCTACTTCCTGATCTATCGTTACGGCTACACCAGCGGCAAGTATTATCCCGTCTACCGTGACGGCAATAACAATACCGGCTGGGGCTCCGGCAAGCTGGACAAATCCACAGTCACGGGGAATCTCCACTACTTCAAGCATCGGATCTACACCTACCATGACACTCCTGATACCATGCTCCTGTACTGGACAGGACACAAGGACTACTCCGTATACAAGGGCACTCCTCAAAACGACCTTGTCGGTCTGATCAGTGCAGATCTCCGTGTCCGCTACCGCTTCGAGGACGCTAAGGGAACAGGGGAAATATTCTACGACGGTTGGCAGGGACAGAAGGCAGGCTCCTACTGGCTGGAATTTCCTCAGGGCTACAAAGCCAACACCCCCGGCGACTATGCCGTTTCCATCAAGTACAAGAACGCCTCCGGCACCGTCCTGGAATTGGGCACAGTCACCGTTCATGTGAAAGACCCTGCAAACGACCCGGATTCCAAGCAGCTGTTCTTTGACTTCAACGATGATGAAGCCGCCCGTCTGCGATATAAAAACCAGCCTCAGTACGCAGAGATCAACTTTGACGGAAGCAGCCGTTGGCAGTTCTTAGAGTATCACTACACCAATAAGATCAATGATCCCACCTTGGGCATTGTGGACACGAAGGCAGGAACTTTGCAGATTTATTCAAAGACTGCAGACAATGTGAAACGAAATCTGTCTATCCGCACCTATGCAGAGGATACCACTCCCTTAAAATTCGATCCCTCCTATGCAGAGGTGATCCAGCTCCGTTTCAAAATGAATAACTTGAAGGCTGCAGAGGGTAGTAACCCCTATTTTAGAATGTGGTACTACAAAAACAACGGCTCAACTGACGAATACACCTATGATAAGGATCATTACTTTGGGACAGACTTTGTCGCCGACGGAAGCTATATGACCATTACCATAGACCTGTTTACCGCTGCCGAAATTGCCGCATTGAACGCCGGAACCAATACCCCTACCCAAACCATGAGCAGTTGTGCCTCTATTACGGGTCTGCGTCCCGGCTTCCACTATTTGGTTCCTGTAGACACAAGCAAGTCCTCCTCCGTTACCATTGACTATATTTACATCGGTCCTAAGGCAGATGCCCCCAAGGACGAAGGCTTAAATCATCTCTTCTTTGACTACACCGATACCGAAGAGGATCGGCAGCGCTACAGCCATGAACGCTACAATAACATCAACTTCGACCGTCAGGAGAATCCCTTCTGGGCAACCTCCGAAACCAATACCGAGGTTCAGGTCTATAACGAGCGAGTCATCGACAATAAAGAAGGCGTCATTAGGGTGGCTGTTGCAGAAGATCACGCCTTCGGAACCAACAACAGCAACTTAGGTCCCTGGATTTCCACCACAGGAGTTCCCGGTGTCTATGTAACAAGAGCCAACAAACCCTTCCACGGTCTAGGCTATGAGCCGGGTACCGAAGACTATTTGCAGCTTCGCTTCAAAATCGATGGCTGCATAGTTGCAGACCCTGCCACTCCTACGGATATTGTCCTGATCTATGACCGAAGCATTAACGGTGTCTGCGGCAGAGGAACCTATGACATTGTGGTTCCTTATGAATTCGAAACCGGGAAGTATTTGACCGTAGACATTCCCCTCAATGCAGAATTCCTTACAGCGGACTGCATTAGCTCTCTGGGCTTCCGCTTCCGTGGTATCAAGGCGGAAACAAAGGGCTCCGGCACAGTGACCCTTGACTACATCTATGTAGGACCCAAGGGTACCCTACCCCCCACCTCCAACAAGGAGCCCCAGCTGAACAGCAGTCTCCGCTTGGGACACACCTTGAATTTGGCAAGTGATATTACCGTAAACTATGCAATTCCCGCAGCTATGTTAGAGGGTTTCCATATGGACACCGTCTATTTAGAGGTCACAACCACTCAATATGAGGGTAACGAGGCCGTGAAGGAAGTCAGCCAACGACTGAAGCCTCAGCTCCGTGACGGCTACTACTACTTTGTCTTAGAGGGCATGACTGCTGTGCAGATGAACGACCGCCTCCGAAGTGTCCTCTACGGAACCAAGGACGGGCAGCCCTACTATTCCGAAGCAGACGACTACAGCATTGCAGACTACGCTTACTCTCAGCTCAACAAAGAAGGTTCCACCGCTGCATTGAGATCCCTCTGTGCAGAGCTCCTCCGCTATGGCTCTGCTGCCCAGATATTCAAGGGCTACCGCACAGATGCCTTGGCAGATGCCAAAATGACCGCAGAACAGAAGGTCCTTCTAACCCCTGTGGATACTGTCACCTTCGGCAATCATAACATCATCGGAACAGAGCTGGCAGTTCCCTCTATCACATGGAAGGGAAAGGCGCTGGATCTGAACACCAAGATTGCCATCCTCTATGTGATAGACGCCACAAATTACAATGCAGATCCCACAGATTTAAGTCTCCGAGTATGCTACACCAACTATGCAGGGCAGAATGTAACCCTCACCCTGACTGATCCCAAGCCCTATGGTGGCGGTGAGAACTGCTACAGCTTCTCCATGGACAGCTTGCTGGCGGCAGAATTAAGAACCGTCCTGACCGCACAGGTTTACAGCGGAAGCACCCCCCTGTCCAACACCCTGACCTATAGTGCCGACACCTACGGCAACGGAAAAGTCGGCACATTGGGAACCCTGTGCAAGGCATTGTTTGCCTATTCCGACAGCGCAAGGGATTTCTTTTTGAAGTAATTTCATACAGACTATGGGAAAATAGTTTTCCATAGTTGCTGCCAAACCAACAGGAGCTATCCCACGATCATGGGATAGCTCCTGTTTCAAGGATGCGGATGTTCATTCAGCCATGTAATTGGGTGTGGAATCTACGGATGTTCGGAACAGCAGCTCTCCATGAGAGTCATAGCCGGAATAAACCGTCTCCGTGTAATACCAGATAGCACTGACAGCCGCAGGTATGTTCTCATATATACCCGTCTGATTCTCAGAAACGATCAGATAATACTCTCCGTAGTCTAAATATACATAGGGGACTCCCCCATCAAAGCTCTCCGGAACGGCGTCTGAGCGAAACAGGATTCTGCCCTCTCTTTCACCGATTTTGGTATCCATGAAGTCTCTGCCGGAGCGTTTCTCCTTATTGACGATTTCCAGAGAATCGTCTATTTCCAAGACCCAATCTACAGGAAAGCCCTTGGAATCCGATCCGGAAAAATCCCCATCATCAGATTGGGAGCTCACAGACAGAATAAAGCGATCCCCAAAAGGCTCTGCCATGGTTACACTGTCGAAGTCCGAGCCTGCGATTCCTTTGCTACGCAACACATTCCCTGCCCCATCCATAACCGTACACAGAATGTCTGTACTGGAATAGACACCTCTGTGCTTCGTTTCAGGAGCTTGCATCGTTCCGAAGAAGTAAAGCTCCCCATTTTTCTCATAGCAGAATTCCAATGCTCTGCCTTCCGTTTGGTCAAAGGGCACATCAAATTGCACTTCTCCCTTTGCATCACACTTGATCACCCGGGAAGCAAAGCCACCATCGCTTGCCCAAGTGTCCTTATCATATTGCTTGTCTGAGAATCCCAATACGAACAAGAAGCCTCCATCCTCCGTTCCCATTAGGGTACGAATATGATAGCTGTCCGAGGAAGAACAGGTATATTGAGCAAGCTCAGCTCCATAGGGATCCAGCATGGTGACCCTGTGGGTGCAAGTGCGGTTTCCCTCGTCCATCTCCAAAACATCGACTCTTAAAACCCGATCTCCGCAGGCGGTCGCTTCAGCAAATAAATTCCGCTCAACGACCCCATCAAGTGCAGTCGGAACAGCTCCCACATGGGTCACAGGCTGAACAGCAGTCGTAGCATCATACTCCCGTGGCTGCCACTGCGAATGGATCTCTTCCGTTGCCTTTAAGCTCTCATCCTTGCACCCACACAGGAGCAAAACAGTAACAAAGCAGATCAGAACAGCAATCATAACGGCCCATTTTCTCATCCTTCTTTCACCTCCTCTATACGGCACGAGGAAAAAAATATCCCACTAATAGCATAGTACACCAACACAAAGAAAAAGTCAATGAAAAATTTATGTATTCTGCAAACACCCACAAATCCCCCGCTGCAAAATCCCGATTTATCGCACAGTTTGATTTACCCCTTCGTAGGGGCGCGCATTGCGCGTCCGACAACCACCAAGAATTGGTGGTTGTGAAAAATGTTTCGTTTTTTGGAGAAATTACATCATTTTCGGTGGTTTTTGTGTTCATGGCGTTCCGCCATGAACCGGACGCGCAATGCGCGCCCCTACGAAGGGGTAAATCAAACTGTGCGACAAATCGGAATTTGAAAATGTGGCTGTCTCAAAATGATGAATCATTTTGAGACAGCCGCATTTTACATAGATATGTTAAGCAATTTTTTTAAAATCAGGTCTTCTGTAAATATCTTGCCAAAATGGTGGCGATTTGGGCACGGGTGGCGGTATTGGTGGGAGCCAGTCTGCCACCGCCTACGCCATTGATCAGTCCCTGTTGGGTTGCCCATGTCATAGGCTGCAGTGCATAGCCACTGACGGTGTTGCCGTCTGTATAGGCGCCCAGATCGACCTCTACACCCTGGATCCCCTCATAGCGATAGAGGATGGTTGCGATCTGCTCTCTGGTAATATTGCCGTTGGGATTGAAGCGATCCTTGCTGACACCGTTGACGATACCCTGCGCTGCAGCCCAGATAACTGCATCATGATACCATGCAGTAGGCACATCGGCGAAGGGGTTGCTCATCCCCTCTACCGAGGGCTCTCCCTCCGCACGGTAGAGAATGGTGACCAGCATGGCTCTGGTAACGCTGCCGTCAGGATTGAATCTACCGTTACCTACACCGTTCATCAGTCCCTGAGACACCATGTAGGAGACAGACTCCTCATACCAGCTTCCCTCTACGGTATCCGTAAACTCAGGAGCAGGGGGATCGGGCTGATCCGGCTGGTCGGGCTGATCCGGCTGGTCGGGCTGATCCGGCTGGTCGGGATTGATAGCGGAACGGTCGGTGTAATCCGGGATCCGTTCTTCATCGGAAACGAAGAGCTGAATATACAGACTGCCCATATAAGCCTCATCCTCATCTCTGATCAAAGTCACAAAGAAGGATGCATAGCCCTCGGACAAACAGGTGATGATGCCCTGCTCATTGGCAACAGCGATCTCCGGGTTCTGGCTCTCAACGGTAATGGTGCAGCCTTCCCTGGCTTTATCGCCCCAGGGGAAGGCGAGGTAAGGACCCTCATAGCCCACAGGCAAAGTGAGCAGACCGTAGGTGATGGAATAAATATCCTCTGATACCATAATGGGCAGGCACTGGTTGCCGGTCATCATGTAATCCACACCATCGTACTCCATAACCGCACCGTCGATCATCATGCCATTGGCATGGGCATAGGTCAGGCACATATGTGTTCCGTCCCGATAATCCCCATAGGAGATCCAGCTGTCGGCATAGAGCTGTCCGGTGCGCATAGTTGTCTCGTCTTTGCTGCTGTCCAAATAGACCCAGCCGTCAGAGATCTGGTTAATCGGCTCATCCTGATTGGTAACATAAGTGATGGAAATGTTGTTGATAAAGCTGGTCAGCACTCCGGTGCCCTCCGGGAAGGCACGGCTGAATACATAGTGAACACCGTCTGTGTAGTAAGCCTTGACCTTGTCGTAGGCTTCGGGAGGCAGATTCTCTCCGTCATAGGCGGGAGTCGTAAATTCAACGGTATCGAAGTAGATCCACTCTGCCATATATTCCCGATCTGTGGTGCTCTCCGACAGCCACAGAGGATCATAAAGGACCCATTCGCCCTCCAGATATACGAAAACCCATGCATGACCGTCATAATTGAACAGATCTACGGTATTGGTCTTCATATCTCCTCGCCAGCCGTCCCCCAGAACCGCAGGGATCTCCAGCAGCCGCAGGAGGGTCTGGATCAGGAAGGCATAGCTGAGGCAGTTGCCCTGTCTGTCGTAGAAGGCATCGGTGGCATAAGCGGAAGCATTGAGCTCGTATACAATGTTCCCCTTGACCCAGTTGGCAACGGCATCTGCTTTTTCACGATCGGTCTCACAGTCCTTGGTGATGATCTGTGCCAGAGTCAGCAGCACCTGCTTATCCTTATCATCTCCGTAGTGGACCTGCAGTGCCATTTCAGGGTGGGCTTTTTCGTAGAAATCTTCCAAATAGCGGAAGGTGTCCTCAACACGCTGAGGGGTGATCTCATAGAGCATACCCTCAAAGTCCGGGCGGGTAAGAGCACGACTCTCCGGCACTCTGCGAGTGCTGCAGCAGAGGTCCTGACTCACAGGAGCTTCCACAGGGGCTTCTTCTGCTGCCGCAAGGGGGAGCAGAGACAGCACCATGCTCAGCACCAGGAGCAGGGATAGGAGCTTCTTCTTCATCGTTTTGATCTCCTTTCAAATATCATTGCTGAAGGTATCTTGCCAAAATCGTTGCGATCTGAGCACGGGTAGCGGTGTTGGCAGGAGCCAGCTTGCCACTGCCCACACCGTTGATCAGTCCCTTCTGGGTTGCCCATGTCATAGGCTGCTGTGCATAACCACTGACGGTGGAGCCGTCCGTGAAGGCATCCAGATCGACCTCAATGTCACCAACCCCCTCATAACGGTAGAGAATGGTTGCGATCTGTTCTCTGGTAATGGCGCCATTGGGGTTGAAGCGATCCTTACTGACACCGTTTACAACGCCCTGAGATGCAGCCCAAACCACCGCATCCCGATACCAGGCATTGGGCACATCCGTAAAGGGATTGAGGATCCCCTCCACAGAGGGAGAGCCCGCTGCACGGTAGAGAATGGTTACAAGCATGGCTCTGGTCACACTGCCGCTGGGGTTGAAGCGGTTGTTTCCCACACCGTTCATAAGGCCGCAGGTAACCATATACTCTACAGAGGGGGCATACCAGCTGTCTGCAGCAATATCAATAAACTGACCGGTGGGGTTCTGGGGAGTGTCCTCCTGCTCTGAGTCTACCACTACCGAGATGTCGGCTGTGAAGCCTAAGCAGGAGACCTCAATGGTCTGCCGCCCCTTAAGCTGGGGGTCGTAGCCACTGCAGTATTCCTCCAGAATGGGCAGGTAAGAAGCTCCACAGGTCTCGCATTGCAGTTGGGCTACAAGGGGAAGCTGCTCGGCTGTAGTTCCCAGTGCAACAGGCTCCTGCTCCATAAGGATCAGCTCCATCGAAGTGTATTCACAGTGGTAGGAGGTAAAGAAGAGCTGCGCCCAGTGGGTACCATAGGTAGAGGCAGCTGAATAGTGATATCCTACCCCCAAGTGAACGAATAGGGGATCCAAGATATTCATCCTATGGGTAGTGCTGTTCATCCACGCCTGCATAACATCCACAGCATGGATCTGACCGGCTGCCACATTCTCTCCCACTCTGTAATATGCAGGCAGGTCCAATTCTCCCAGAATGCTGAACCATGATGATCCATTGGGACGGGTGTGGGATGGCAGCTCCTCCAGCTCTGCGGCACGGATGCCGCCGCCCTCCTGCAGTACAGGTGTGGAGGTCAGGGGAGGCAGCTCCTCTTTAAGACGCTCTCTGTTAACAATTCTCAGAACCTCAAGTTCTTCCTCGTGCAGCTTATGAATAGGCTCAGCTGCGGTGCTAAATGGAATGGCACACAAGCAGAGGCTCCATACCAGCAGAGCTGCAAGTAGCTTTCGTAACACAGTCAAACCCTCCCTAACCATATGAGAATCATGCGATCCGATCTTAAACCAGCTCGGCGACCACCTCTACCTCCACAAGGACAGCCTTGGGGAGAGCAGAGACTGCCACACAGCTTCTGGCAGGCTTGCCTGTAAAGTATTCGGCATAGATTTCATTGAAAGCCCCGAAATTTCCCATGTCCGTCAGGAAGCAAAGGGTCTTAACAGCCTTGTCCATAGAGCTGCCTGCAGCCTCCAGAACAGCCTTCAGGTTCTCCATGACCTGACGGGTCTGACCTGCGATATCAGCAGCCTCTACATTGCCGGTCTTGGGATCAATGGGGATCTGACCGGAGGTGTAGACGAGATTGCCGACCTTCATAGCTTGGCTGTAGGGGCCAATGGCTGCGGGAGCCAGTTCAGTAAATACCTTTTCCATAAATAAAAACCTCCGTAATTTGTTAGGATAGCATTATCATAACAAATTACGGAGGTTTTGTCAAATCATTCTCTATTCTTCCAGTGCATCCATATAGGCGTGGATATAGTTAGGAACCTCCTGCAGAGGGATCCCGAGCACATAGGCGAATTCTCCATTCAGAAGCTTTTCAGCATCCCTTAGGGCTTGGTCATCTGTCATGCGGAGATTCCGCCCCTTCTCCCGCAGTTCCTTCCGACGGAGATACAGCAGACGGATCAGTCGAAGGAGTTGTCCTCGATCGCCCTCACTCAAGATCTGCCGGAATTGGCGACTGCGTTCCTTGGGATCCTCTACCCACTGCAAGGGCTCCTTCGTCAGATCCTGCAGCAGCTCCCGGATCTGATCTCGGTCCAGTACATATCGCAGCACCTTCTCAAGACACGCCTGCTTATTGGGCAGGTATAGCTTGGCAGTATCATGGTACACCGGGCGAAGCACCAGATACTCCTGCACGCCCTCTGTGCTCTTCTGGGTTTCCATACACTCAATGGTGCACACACCCCACAGCTCATACAACACTGTTTCACCTATCTGAAACAAGCCGTTCCCCTCCTTCAAAAAAGATTCCCATGCTTGCTACAGCCTCGAGGAACAGCGTGGTTTTCCAACTGTCGGGAGTGCATAGACAGCATCTTACCCCTGCATTATAGCATAATTCTGCCAATCATGTCATAGGCAAAATCCACAAATTTCCACCTTTTTTTCTTATCTGAGACAGGGAGATGGGCATACTCGGTGGCATTCAGGTCTAGAAATGCTATCATAGAAAAATGAATCTGTAGGGGCGATGCCATGTCATCGCCCGGTAACACCGTGAAACGGTGTTACGCAAAAAAGTCTGAGATTCTGCAGATTTCAAGGAAAGGACAGCCTATTTACGTCAGGGCGATACCCGCCCTGACCGGGCGATTACAGGGCATCGCCCCTACACATCCATCCTTTACGGTGGATTATCTTATCCGAATGCCACCGGGACACAAGCCGTCTCCCCTGTCTCAGAGTGTACTGTGGGCTTATTGAAAATACGCTTTTGCACTGTCGCTGTAGGCGAAGAGTGCCTTACAAAGGTCTCCCAGCGCACCGGTCTTATTGTTGCCATAGGTGTCGGCACTGTATTGGAGCGTGCAGGAAACAGGGGTATTGCCCTCATAGATCTGAGCACTGACAACGCTCCGCAGCTCTGCTGCAAGGAGCCCATCGAAGGAGAAGGCGTACAAGCCCCTTTCAGGATTGTAGAGCTCCGCTCCTGTGATCACGGCAACTTCTGTTTCCCCCGAAATACCAAGGTAGCTGACACGGAGGCTCAATTCCTCCGTCTTGTCGGAGTAGGCGGCAGGATCAAACACGAATTTCAGAGTGACCTTGGATGCCAGATCCAGAGCCTTGCCCGCCCAGGTAACACGAGGGGCAGCTACATCATCGAGAGTGCGGTTGGTGTTGCCGAAGGAAACTCCGTTGATGTCGCTGAGATATGCCTTATGGGCAGCAGTCATGGCAGCATCCGCAAGAGCATCTGTGCGATAGGACTTGAAGATCTGCGCCTTGGCCCCGTAGCGGAGCAGATCGGCACAGAGAGTCTTTAGGGTCGCAGGCATACCTGCCTTATCCATCTGGGAATAGGCATAGGTGGCAATGCTGTATTCATCCCTTGCACTGTAGTAGGCTTGGCCATCCTTTGTACCGTAGAGGACAGAGGAAAGGCGGTCATTCATCTGTACTGCTGTCAAGCCGTTCAGGGTGAAGTAGTAATAGCTCCCCTGCTCCACAGGCAGCAGTTTAACTGTGGTAGCGCCGATCTTGGCATTGCCCTCATAGGCATCCATCTCTGTGAGCACATAGACTGTGCTCATGTCGAAGCCCTCCAGCAGGGACTTGGCAACTGCGAAGTTCACAGAAATATCACTTGCCAGATTCAGGGTGTGATTGATCTTCAGACTGTTATCAAGAAGGGGCTCCGTGGAAAGCTCCCAGTTCAGGACGGGATAGCCTCTGTTGACTCCCTCCGGAGCAGCTGCAAAGGCATCGCCCAGCACGGGGGCATATCCCCGAAGGGTCTGAGCATCGATCTGTGTACAGTCTGTAGCAGTGATCCCGTTGGGGAGGTAGAAGTAGTACACAGAGCCTTGGCTGTGACAGTTGATGACCTTTACCCCGGTTACGGCCTCGTTCACATTTGCCACAAAGCCGTAATAGCTCCCTACATTGTAACAATTGATCAGGGTGCTGTTGTGACCGGAGCTGGAGATAAATCCGACCAACCCTGCAATGGAGCTGTTGAATTTTCTCCCATACACCGGGGCGAGATTGTAGCAGTTTTCAATGCGGCAATTCGATCCGCTGATCATAGAGGCGATGGCTCCGCCATAGGAGGTGGAGAACACCTGTGCCTTATTGTAGCAGCCACTGATGACCGTACCGGAGCGGATCTGCGCACACAGACCGGCACAGCGGAGCTTGCCCATGACAGTACCGCTTTCGATTCCGAGATTTTGGATCCGACCGGAATCCACAATACCGAAGAGGGCGGCATTGCCTAAAGTCAGCTCTATGGCGTTGAGATTGTAGATCCTGTGTCCCTTGCCGTCGAAGGTGCCCTTGAAGAGATGCTCCTTATCCTCGTCAAGACCGCCGATGGGCAGCCAGAGCTCGTTCTTCAGGTCGATATCAGCCCTCAGCTCTATGGTCTCTCCTTGGAAGGTGTTGCCCTTACGAACCAAGTAGGACAGAAGATGCAGCTCATGGGCAGTATCGATCTGATAGGCTCCATTCTCCTTAGGCAGGGATGTGGGACGGTCCCCATTCTCCCAAGTTAGGACGGGGTACATACGGTTCCGGGTAAAGTAGTCCTCTGCAAAGGTGGAGCCCAGAACCTCTGTACTGTCCCGTAGCTCTGTGGCAGAGCAGACCTTGGAGCTTGTGACAGACAGGGTGTCGGAGCCGGCAACCAATTGTGCTGTGTTGAGGCTGTAGCAATTGTTCACAGTACCTGTTGCGGCACTGTTGGTGTTTCCCACAATACCTACGGGACAAGTACCTGCATGGTAGGAGTTCTCTATGAGACAGCCTTGGGCAGCACTGGACAAATATCCTGCAATACCGGCATAGCTTGCATTGCCACTGACAGCACCTGCATTGTAGCAGTTCAGGATCCGGCAATCCGTACCGCTGATCATACCTGCAATGCCCCCTATAGAGGCATCACCGCTGACATTTGCCTTATTGTAGCAATTCTCTATTACCGTACCGCTGCGGATGTAGCCGGAGAGACCTGCAGCCCTTGACGCTCCCATAACAACGCCGCTTTCTATGCCCAGGTTCCGGACCCTTGCACCCCCAAGTGCTCCAAAGAGCCCCACATATTTGTGGTTCCCGACGACGCAGAGATTACGGATACAATGTCCATTTCCCTCCAGAGTACCGGAAAATACATTGTACGATGCACTGTCATCTCGAGCATTGCCTCCAATGGGAGTCCACTCTCTGTATCCCAGGTCAATATCCGTATTCAAGGAGAGGGTCTTGCCGCTGAAGCTGTCTCCAAGGACATTGACCATATAGGCAAGTGTGCGGAGGTCGTCTTCGGAGTTGAGCTGATAGATGCCCTTACTGTCGGGAGTCAGTGCGGATACACCGCCCATGCCGTAGACAGAGGCGGCATGGATGGGATAGCCACTGTTGCACTGCGGATTCGTGTCGTAGGTGTAGGCTGTGCCCAGGGCAGTGACCTTCGCCTTCAGGTTGGCGGCAGATTGGCTGGAGCTGTTACTGAGGCTGTAGCCCTCGGTGGAGCTGACGAGAGAGGGGCCGCTCAGGGCATAGGAATTGGTGATGGTAAAGCCTGTCACACTGCTGTTGACGGTGCAGACCAAACCGCCGGAGGACCGCCCGGACAGGGTACAGGCTGCGTAGCAGTTGGTGATGGAGGAATTCTTACCGGAGCTGGCATAGTAGCCTACAAGACCACCTGCACCTCCTGTGGCTGTAACCGTTGCCACGGCATAGCTGTCTGAGATCTGACTCTTGCCGCTCATGCCTGCCAGACCGGCGGCAAAGCTGGTTCCGCTGACGGAAGCACGGCTGTAACAGTTGGAAATGGTGCCGTTAATGTAGCCGGTCAGACCGGCAGATTTATTGCCGCCTGTAACACTGCCACTGCGGACACCGAAATTCTGAACCGTACCCCCATTGACACTGCCGAAGAAGCCTACATAATGATACCCGGAGGAAATGTACAGATTCGATACGCTGTGACCCCGACCGTCGAAGGTTCCACGGAAGCTCTTGCTGCTTGCATCTGTGCTGTTGTTACCGCCGATGGGGATCCATTCTCTGCAGTGGAGATCCATGTCTCCCGCAAGGGTAAGGGTCTTCCCGGAGAAGTCCTCCTTACCGCTGTTGACCAGATAAGCTACCAGACGGAGCTCTGCGTCGGTGTGCAGAACCAGATCCTCCGGAAGCACCGTATCACACTGCCATGAGAGTACGGGATAACCGTCGTTTTCCCACTCACAGTCATAGATAAAGGCATCTGTAAGCCCTACAGCGGCGGACACAAGCTGTGCCTTTGTGAGCTGAAGAGTTCCGGAATAGCTTTCCAAGGTACTGTTATCTGCGATCTCGGCACTCTTCACAGGGACCGTAGAACGACAGTTAGTCACGGTGATCCCCGCAACGGGGTTGCTGCTCCCGGTACCGTAGTAGCCGATCATACCGATCCGCCCTGCAGTATCCGTCAGAGTACCTGTGTGATAGCAGTTTTGGATCGTCGCCTTGGTACCGCCGGCAAGGAAGCCTACGATCCCACCGGCGATTTTATCGGAGGCATCCACATAAGCATTGTTATAGCAATTGCTGACAGAGCAGGTGCCGCCCAAGCGACCTATGAGGCCACCGCTAAAGCCCTTGGCGGCAATGACATTTGCACGGTTATAGCACTCTGTTACCGTTACATTGTGCCCCAAGCCTATGAGTCCTCCTACGCCTATGCTTCCGGTGACAATACCGCTGTCAATCCCAAAGGAGCGGATCTCTCCATTCCTCACACTGCCGAAGAATCCTACGAATTCCCCGGAGGGCTCGAAGATCATGAGATTCTTTACCGAATGACCGTTCCCGTCGAAGATGCCGGAGAAGTTCACGCCGCTTCCGCATCCCCCAATGGGACGGAAGCTCCGCTCCTTGAGATCAATATCCTGCATTAGGCGGACAGTCTTCCCGGTGAAGGTCTCTCCCCCTGCTACCATGTCAGACAGGAGGCAGAGCTGCTCTGCATTGTAGATCTCGTATATGCCCTCCTCCGTCGGAGTAAGGGTGGTAGAGGGATCATACCTGTTGAGAAGCTGGTCTGTGTTGAATACTCCCATAGTGGGCAGCTCCTTTTCCCCATCCGTCGGGTTTAACAGGGGAGTGAAGAAAACCGTAATATTGGTCTGTGTGGTCTTAGTCAGCTTGATCACAAGCTTTCGGATCCCCTCGTTGGCATTCTGCCCCGAGGGATTGGGGGAGGTTGAAAGGGGCTTTGCGTTCATGGTGGTGAACTTCGCCTCACTTGGAGTTGCGATCTGTGCCAAGAGGGTCTTGCCGTTCTTGGTCAGAGTCGCGGTCTTCCCGTCAGAGGAGATGGAGATGTTTGCATCCGTATGTGCAAACCAGTAGATCGTTGAGGCCTTTGTACAGGTGATCTCATCTCTCAGCCGTACACGGCTGCGGTTGTCGAAGAGAGCCAAGGAGCGGCGGATCGAGCTGACACCGTATTGGTCATAAGCCCCCAGCATATTGACCGTTGCGTGTCCGCCGTCATAGGCACTGGTGTAATCCGTGATCTGACATTTCGCTGTTCTGACCTGCCCACCTGTGGAGTCGGGGTTGACCACAATGGTGTTCTGGCCTTCTGCTCTCTTGCGGTAGTAGGTCCATCGAGCATCCTTTGCCACATTGCCGTAGCCGCTTAGGCTGTAGCTGTCCTTCCCCAGATCCATGAACCACAGCTCTCCCATAGCCTCCATGACGAAGGTACCGATATCCAAGTCGGAGTGGCTGGTCTGATTGTAGCCGGATTTTATGGCGGTGAAGATCATAGCATCATCCCCGGGGAAGCTGCGGAAGGAAGCAATGCTCTCATAATGATCGTTCCGCATCAGATAATCCAGCTGAGGCTCTGCCCGATCCATCCCTGCCACAAGTTCCGGATCGTACCACAGCATAGACAGGTATACATCGTAGCGGCCGTTGTGGGTCTGATTCTCCCGTTGATACAGGGATAATTCCGGCATATTGTACCGTGAGGCATACCAGAACATGGCCGCATTGTTCTGTAGTTGGGACTCACCGTCGCCAAAGTTGAAGGCACTCATATACCCATTGGTAGCCATGAGGAAGCGACCGGATTCCCGAATGCCTGCTGTATCGGACAGACCGAAATCCGTGCCCAGGAGGTTGACCATAGCATCACAGAACATTGCCGTGAAGCTCAGACCAACGGTAGAATAGGCAGGTCCCTCGGGATAGGAGCCCCCGGGCCCATACACAAAGGAAAGCTGGATGTTGCTTATGGCATTGGAAATGATCTTGGCACATTGGCTGGGATAATCCTCGAAAACCGCTGCTGCGGCAACCGCCAGGCCGCAGTTGCACCAGGGGCCCCAATTGCTGATCCATTGCATACACTCGGGAGGGGAATCCTGGGTGGAGATGGCATTTTCATAGATAGCCTTGACAACAGTCTTCCTCTGGCTCTCTGTAAGGTAATGATACAGCCAATCATAACCGATGCCTACGCCGTAGCTCATCTGTGCTACCCCGAGGAAGCTGTCCGGATCCCATGCGGATATGGAGCAAGCGTTCAGGAGCTCCGCAACCGCACGGTCGGCAAACTGCCGCTCGCCGCTGATGTAATAGACCATGGTCAGCCATGTGATCCGCTTGGTGGTCTCGTTGGCGGTGCTGAGGAACTTTCCCGAGGCAACGGGGTAATCGTATACAGGGGTAGAAAGAATATCTACACAGTATTTGTGCATCCCTGTGTACCAGGATCTGATGTAGGGGTCTGTTTGTACCAGACTGCGGATTCTGTCAAAATCCTGCCGATCTGCCTGGATCCTGGGGTGGACATTCTTAGAACGAGCATTAAACATAGAGGTAACCGTTGTTGGGGAAACGGAAATCGCTCCTCCTGTGGTAGCTGCCTCTGCCATGAGAGGAGATGCCAATGGGAGCAGCCCTGTCAGAAGGGACAGGAGAAGCGCGATGGCAATCGTTTTCTTCAGCATAACATAGTCTCCTTTTTTGATTGTACTTTAATACTCTTTACTTAAAATATGCCTTTGCACTGTCGCTGTAGGCAAACAGAGCCTTACAAAGAGTGAGCAGGTCTCCTGTGCGGTTGTTGCCATAGGTATCGGCGCTGTATTGGAGGGTGCAGGAAACAGGGGTGTTGCCCTCATAGATCTGAGCACTGACAACGCTCCGCAGCTCTGCTGCAAGGAGACCGTCGAAGGAGAAGGCATACAAGCCCTTTTCAGGGTTGTAAAGCTCAGCGCCTGTGATCACAGCGGATTCTGTTTGCCCCGAAATGCCGACATAGCTGACACGGAGGCTCAATTCCTCCGTCTTGTCGGAGTAGGCAGCAGGATCGAACACGAATTTCAGAGTGACCTTGGATGCCAGATCCAGAGCCTTGCCTGCCCATGTAACACAGGGGGCAGTTACATCATCAAGAGTGCGGTTGGTGTTGCCGAAGGAAACTCCGTTGATGTCGCTGAGATATGCCTTATGGGCAGCAGTCATGGCAGCATCCGCAAGGGCATCTGTGCGATAGGACTTGAAGATCTGCGCCTTGGCACCGTAGCGGAGCAGATCGGCACAGAGGGTCTTCAAGGTTTCAGGCATACCGATTTTGTCCATCTGGGAGTAGGCGTAGTCTGCAATGCTGTATTCGTCCCTTGCACTGTAGTAGACTTGACCATCCTTTGTTCCGTAGAGGACAGAGGACAGGCGGTCATTCATCTGTACTGCTGTCAAGCCGTTCAGGGTGAAGTAGTAATAGCTTCCCTGCTCCACAGGCAGCAGCTTCACGGTTCTCGTGCCGCTTTGGTCGTTCCCCTCGTAGGTAGTTATTACGCTTTCTACATAGACTGTTTCCATGTCGAAGCCTTCCAGCAGGGACTTACTCACTGCAAAATTCACAGAAATATCGCTTGCCAGATTCAGCGTATGACCCATTTTCCACTGGGCTTGGAGAATCGGTTCCTTCTCCTCCTCTTCCCCACAGATGCACTTGCCGTCTATATAGCTGTGGGATTCCTCCCAAGAAGCCTCACAGCTTGCACAGGTCACGATATGTCCGAGTTCCCCGTTTGCCTGATACAGAGGGCTGTGTCCCGTAGGAGGAATCGTCTCCTGTGCCGTAAGAACGGCATCGCACACGGAGCATTGGATTCCTTCTGTCAGTCCGGGCTCCGTACAGGTAGCTGCTTTCCCGTAGAGGGTCTGGGGCACATGGTTCACATGGCTGCTGTTGTAAGCAGAGATCCAGCTGCGAACCTTATAATATGCTCCCGTGGAATGGCTGTGGGTCATACCATAGAATTCCCCTCTGTCCCTGAGGGTAACGAACACACGGTCGGAATCGTGCACCAGATAGGTGTCGTTGGGGAAGACATGGACCGCCGTGGTGGAATCGGGGAAGCTGCTAATGCCCTTGACCCCCGCACGGGAGAGCACAGTGCCGTAATCACAGCTCATGATGAACTGCTTAGAGGGAATATCGTACTGATAGATGGAATCCGCACTGATCCACATCCGATCCTTGTTTCCGTAGACCGGAGACAGATCGTGACCATTTCCGTTGGGTAGGGCTGCACGGTACTTGCTTACTTCCGTCAGGGTAGGCGCTGCCGCCGTTCCCCCTACGGTATAAGCAGTGATGTACTGATTTCCCAGTCCCCACAGAACCTTACGATCGGGATCCCAGAGGACTCCGTGCGCTCCTTGCAAAGCGACTTCTGTATACTTAGAGCTGGTACTCCCCTGAGAGGCGGTATATACACGGATCCACCCTCCGATGCTGCCTGCCACTGCTATATTGCCGTTGGGAAGATATTCCGCAGCGTGGGGATTGGAGCTATCCGTAATGCTTACCTGCCAGATCTTCTTTCCCGTGGCGAAGTCTACGATGCCCATAAAGCCTCGGGAGGAGCAAACCGCAACCACATATTTCTTCAGTGTTTTGGAATAGCGGAGCTTTGCATCCGTAGGAGAGTTAAAGGTTGCCAGATCCGTGAAGCCCAGTGCCGTCGTAGGCTTCCAGGACCAAGCGGTCTCCGCACTGTTCAGATTATCTCCCCGAACATCTATCACATCGATCCGCTGGTTGTACTGATCCATAAAGGCTGCCAGCTCCCTGAGCCCCACAGCCCGATAAGAGACGGTGTTATACATGGAAACGGCATCATTGGTGGTGTTTCCCACACTGCCTACCACACAGCGGATCTTATCTCCCTTGCGAACATCTGCAGAGATGCTGAAGGAGAGCTCTGTGGTAGAGGTGATGAGCTTCTGCGTACCGTTGGTGGGCCAGATCTGTTCGTTATTCTTGTAGATCACCAGAGAGGTAGGGGTTTTGCTCCCTTCCTCCACATATTCATTGTACCGTGCCACACGGACAGCCATACGGATCCGGCCGTCGTGAGGTACGGTGTAGGTTTTGACCGCATCCCGTGTCTTGGCAGGGTGCATTTTTACTCCAAGGCTGTCTACATAGTTGTAGGCATGCTCGGTCCAGTCCGTGGCATACATATACTTGCCGTATTTTTCTACATACTGGTATGTCATATTGCCGAAGGTGTCATTACTGTCCCGATACTCGAAGCTCCAATTTCCCATATCGTTATTTGCGAACTGGGTCTCATTTGCAGAGAAGCTGTCCCGATCGTCCACACAAATTTCCGGAGTAGTCAGGTCTGTATAGGTCACCGTATTGTACATCTTCACAGCATCGCTGGTGGCCTGTCCCATGCTGCCGATAATGATGCGGATCTTATCCCCCTTGGTCACAGGGAGAGAAACATCAAAGCTCTTAGTGGCATCAGAATCCAGAACAAGGTAAGAAGAATACAGGGGATAGACCTGGGTGCTGTTCACAAGGATCCGCAGAGAAGTTCCATTGGCAGCGGAATTGGATACATCTGCAAGAGCATAATAGCGGGATACCTCTGTGCTCAGCTTCACCGTCCCTGTATGGGGAACCGTAAAGGTCTTTACCGTATCCGCTGTTTCTGCAGGATGGAGCTTTACACCCAGCGAATCCACATAGTTATATGGGTGGGTGTTCCAATCGGAGGCATACATATTTTTGCTGTATTTCTCCACATATTGCCATGTCATAGGGGAAAAGGCGGTCTTCCCCGCAAGGGCCCATTCCCATGTCCAGTGGGGATCCTCGGTGCCCCATGTGTTAGAGGTCTTGCTGAAGGCATAGGCCTCTCCCACACGGAGGATCTCTCCTGCATTGGCTTCCACCGTGTCATAGGTTACAGTGGTCTGGAGATTCACTGCATCGGAGGTCTGGTTCCCCATAGCTCCTACTATAAAACGCAGCTTCTCCCCCTTCTTCACAAAGGCTCGGACAGAGAGCTCCTCTGTGGCAGTGGAAGTCAAGATCCGATAGTCCCCCGTGGTCGGATACACCGTGGTATTTTCAAGGAGAATACGGAAGGACGTAGGGGTGTTCTTCTTCGCCACCACCAGTTCCGCTGTTCGGGCTACAGAAGCACTGACCGTAACCCACCCCGATGCCGGAGCCGTAAATACACGGGCTGCATCTGCATCAATGTTAGGGTGGACATTGATGCCACCACTGCGAGCGGCACAGTAGGGATACTTCTCCCAATCAGCGGCATAGACCTCTCCCTGCCCCTCTACGGTGGTAAAGACCATGTCGGAAAAGTCCTCAGAATCTGCCAGAGCCCATTGCCATGACCAAATCCCGTCATTCATGCCCCAGTTGTCCGCCTTGGTGTAGGTAAAGCTGCTACCGACGGTCACAGCCTCAGCCCCATAGCCTACGGTGGGAAGAAGACAGATCAAAAAAGTGAGGACAAGAAACATGCTGAGAGTTTTTATAAATTTCATATTGCTATATTCCCCCTTCCATATTATACAAATATTAGGCTATCACCTTTCGTAAGCTTACTACCCAATAT
>JAGBGB010000262.1 GCA_017936205.1 Oscillospiraceae bacterium | reverse complement strand
TTATTATGCCGCTGGTAAGCGGCATGGCGGCAAAGCCGCCAAGAAATAACCTGTAATACTGTTCTTGCCGCCATAGGCGGTGCAGGATATTCATCCTGCAATAAAATGGTTTTCAAACCATTTTATCAAGAAACAGTATTAACGATTCCCTCAGCATTTATTAAGGGAGCGGATGGTGTTGATCCATCCGCTCCCCGTGTTTAAGGATGCTTACGCGTTATTGTCTTTCTTCTTACGCTTGGCAAGGAGAATAATGAGAAGTCCGATCAGACCCACTCCGCCGCCAATGCTGCCATAGAACAGAGGCTTGTTGTTGTAGTAGCGAACCACGGGGTTCGTGGTAACATAGAAATCCTCAACAGTCAGCTCCTGCTCATTGCCTGCAGCATCTCTTGCGTAGATGCGAGCTTCATGTGCATTGTTGCTGAAGTCGTCAATGTCGAAGGTGAATTCACCATCACCGGACAGGATCTCCATGATCTTGGCAGCGTCCCAGCTTGCCCATTCCGTTCCGTCCAGATATACGATAACCTGATCCAGCTTCAGGTTGTCATTGACAAGCATATTGGCTGTGAACAGCTCTACGGGATAGGTCTTTCCGTTCTGGAGGTTGCCCAAGGTAATGCTGGGCTTGGTGCGATCGATACCAAAGTTGATATCCATATTCTTGGTATCCAGAGAGTTCTCTGCAACATTTCCTGCCTGATCCTTGGAATGGACAGCGACACGATAGTTTCCGTCCTCAGCAAAGTTCTCGCTGAAAATACGGTAGGTATACTTGTACCAGTTGCCTTCTCCGCCTTCTACAAGGATCTCATAATCCTTCCCTTCTACAAGGGTGTAGGTCTCGTTGTTGCGGTAGAGAGTGACCTCGATCTCACTGAGCTCGTTGGCATTGACCTCGCTGATGACCACATCTCCCGCTTCCTGAGCGTAGGTGCCGTTGAGAGCCTGGGTGGCCTCGTCGATCTCGTAGGTAGAGCCGAAGCGGTTGATGGAGAATTCCACTGCCTGCTCCGTCACATTGCCTGCCATGTCGGTTACCACAGCCTTCATGACATAGATATCATCATAGTCCTTCTCCTCAGGGAAGTTCTCATAGCTGATCTTCAGACCATGCTCGATTTCCTCAGTGGTATGGCTATGGTCGAACTCACCACGATTTGCGGCATTGAGACTCAGCTTTGTGTTCTTCTCATCCAGATTCAGGTCAGAATAGCTGACAACAGGTGCCACGGCCCCGCTGTTTGCAGATTCATGCTCCACACCGCTGATCTCCAGCACGGGAGCTGTGGTGTCGATCACGAAGCTTTCCTTCGCATAATCTGCAGACGCATTCCCTGCAAGATCCTGTAGGGCGATGTCGAAGCTGTACTCTGCATCTGCATTGTAGTGGATGGTGGCTGTAAAGGCATCACCGCTACGATTCCATGCACTGACCTTAGGTGCCTCGGCACCCTTGCCATCGAGAGTTGCGGTCAGGCTTACATTGACCAAGCTGTCACGGAAGTTCCGCTCCTGAATGGTAACGGTAGCGGTTCTGTATGCCTTGTAGTACTTGCCATTCTCAACTTCATTGTTATCATAGGTAACCGTGATCACGGGAACCGTCTTATCCACGGTGAAGCTCTCACCTGCCACAGTACCGTCGACAAAGCGAGCTCCGGCACAGCGGTTCCCCGCCTTATCTGTAAGGGTGCATTCTCCGAGAGAGAAGCGATAGTCACTATCTGCACTGAATACGATCTTGGTCTCATAGGTGCGATCATCCAGATTTGCCTCGGAGCCGGCTCTTACCTCTCTCCACTGACCGATTCTCGGCGCCCCGGTGGAAGAGGAGCTGGTGCTGTAGACAAACTTGGCAGGATCGAAATTACGCTCCCGTACCGTAATGGTTGCAGTTCTCTGATCCTTGAAGTAGGTATCATTGGTAGCAGTGTTGTTGTCGTAGGACACGGTAATCTGAGGCAGCGTGCTATCAATGTTGATATTGCGGATCACCTCGTTGGTATGACCGGCATTATCCTTGACAACCAGCTTGATCTTCAAGTTGTTGAAGTTATACCGCGCAGTATCCAGAACCACCGTTCTCTCAACAGTCTGAACCAGCTGCTCACGATAGGGATTCTGCTGACCTGCTTCCTTGTCATAGCTGAAGGTAAAGAGGTTAGAACCACCCGCAGGCTCTACCCACTGAGTAGAGTTGGGGAACATGACATAGTAGTCCACAGATGCCAGACCGGAATAGGAATCGTAGGCATTCTCAGGCTCCCCTGCCCATAGCTTCAGAGTTACATCGGAATTATAAATGAAGCTCTCATCCGCATTGGGTGCAGTGATCTTGACTTCCGGCTTGACAAAGTCCACAACCACACCATCTGTGCTGATGACTGTGCGGTTGCCTGCATAGTCCTTGAACTGCAGGTACACAACATGGGTATACTCAGGGATCTTACAAATGCTGAGCTTGTTATCATGGATGCTGCTCAGATCAAGACCCTCTGCCTTTGTCCAGGACTGCTTCAGCAGCTCATCTAATGTGGGAGCTATGCCGCCCTCGTTGATCTTGCCGTCTGTGATCAGATAGTACACAGACTCAGGATCAATGGGAGAGGTCAGGTCATCGACCTTGGCAGTCACAGAGGGGCTTACCTTCTCATACAGACCAAAAGTAATCACATTCAGGAAGGTGCTCCATGTAATGCTGTCGTTCATGGTCAGGCTGCCTGTAGGAGCTGTAGTATCCACAGTGAAGCTGTAGTTGTACTTCACAGCAGGCTCGGTGCTGTTGTCGTACACCACCTCTGCGCTGGGGTTCCCTGCAGCGTCACTAACAGCGAAGCCAAGAGCATTCTCATAGCCCTCTACCTCTGTGATCTGATAGTTGGCATCAGACAGGAAGTGGATCTGATTGCTGTAGTAGGACTGATCCGGATCCTCTACATTCTCAACGAAGCGCCACTGGCTATGGTCGATCTCTACCTTTGCATCCGCAACGGCATTTCCTCTGCGATCCTTAGCCGTATAGCTCAGCTTCAACAGCTCTTCCATTCTATCCAGATCCAGTCTGCCCTCACGCTCGAAGATCGTGATCACAGCACTTCTGGAATGAGCAAAGTAGGCAACACCGTCCTCATAACGGACAGGCTCTGTCTCGTTGTAGGTCACATGGATCTCAGGAGCAGTCAGGTCGAATTCCATACGGAAGGGAGCGCTGACCTGAATATTGCCTGCCATATCCGTAACAAGAAGTGTGACCTCAGTAATATGGTTGAAGGTATCGAAGCCGGGAGTAACAGTATACTGCCCTGCCCAAGTTGCCTTCAACTGCTCGAAGGAAGGAAGGTTCTCCCCTTCAATGGTGGAGTCCCCATTGGTGCTGTCCTTGATCACAATGGACTTTACAGTATCGTCCTCATTACGGAGGATCTCATAGCTGTACAGCTCATGGGTCTCCTCGTACTTAGTGACAGTATCAAGGATCTTGATCTCAACCTTGGCGATACCGGAATAGCTGCCATCCTCCGCAACTGCGTCTGCAGCATGGAGATCCAGCTTTACAGCATGGTTGTAGTAATCCTTTGCACCGCCGGAAACAGCAATGGCATTCCCCTGAAGAACAGGCTTCTGATCGTCAATGATCATGCCGTCAGAGGTGATCTTGGTCAGATTGCCGGCTCTGTCCATAACTGCCAGATAGACAACATTCTTGCTATTCTTCTCCAGAGTGGTCACAGGGAAGCTTTCGTCGTCTGTAATACGCTCCATGTCAGCCACAGGAGTCCAGCTTTCTACCTTCTCAGGAACGGCATCAGCCCCATCGGATACATAGTAGTATGCCTTATCCAAGGGAGAGATGGTGTCGGATACCAAGCCGGTTACCTCCTCTTCGTTCTGAGAGAACAGACCGAAGGTGAAGATGCTGAGCAGGGTGTCCCATGTACGATCCATACTGAACAGGCTTGCAGTCATAGGCTCCTTGTCCAGAACATAGTGTGCCACATTGATGCAGCCTTCCTCAATGGAATTAGACTGATTGCTGTTATTTGCCTTATCCTTCATGCGGATATACAGGGCAGCTCCCTCCTCCAGCTCGCTGAAGGTATAGATGCCGTCTACAGAGAAGGCATATTCGTAGCTGTGGATATCTCCCTGAGACTTCCAGTTTGCGGGATCCCGGATATCCTTGAGCAGAAGCTCGCCCAACAACTCACCCTCTGCATTTTTCAGCTCCTCGCCCTTCTTATTCTTGACAGAAAGGTTCAGCTCAATGGTGGTGGGATCGAAGTTGCTTGCTCTCTCTGCAACCTCCACACGGAGGGTTCTGTCGCCTCTGTAATAGAAGCCATTCTTAGGCGCATTCTGCTCTTCATCCACGAAGGAATCGGAGTAGCTCAGCTTGACTACAGGTGCATCTGTGTCAATGGAGATATGCTTGGTGGTAGTCGCTTGTGCACCGGAGTTATCGGTCACCGTGACCCCGATGGGCATATCGTTCAGGTTAAATTCACCGGAAGGAACCACGAAGCTTCCTGTCCAAGAGAATTGCAGCTGAGAATACTGAGGTGCAGGATCTGCAATGGTGTACTCCTGCTCGCCCTCAGGCTTGGAACGGTCAAGAACACGAGCATAACGCTGACCGTTCTCTTCCACGATCTCGTATTGGAAGAGGATCACATCCTCCACAGCACCCTCTACAGGAAGATGGAGGATCACGCTCTGAATACCCAATACGGTCTCGGAGGTAGCGATAGACAGCTTTACATCTCCATTGAAGATCTTTTCACCCTCAACAGGAGGCTGGCTTGCGTTCTCGGGATCTGCATCCTCAGCAGTAAAGTCTACACTCAGAATGGAATTGTCATAAACCATACCCTCGGAATTGACGATCTGAACATTCTTCGCACGGTCGATTACACGAAGGTATACAACATAGGGACCGCTCTGGTCCAGTGTACAAACAGCAAAGCTCTCCCCAAGAGCATACTCGGTAACAGGGATCCACTGCCCCAAGATTTCCTCTGTATTTGTGAATTCCTCATCCTTGGTCTGGATCAAGTATTCTACAGTCTCTACACCGGAGAGACTGTCTTCAATGGTAGCGGAAACCTCAAGGGTCTCTCTGGAGAACAGTCCGAAGGTCACAGCAGACACCAAGCTGTTCCAAGTATTCTCACCTACATGGAGCTCTGCCTTAGGCTTCTCCTTATCCACCACAGCCACGCTCTTGGTATTGCAGTAGGTAACATTACCTGCGAGGTCAACGACCTTCAGGTATACTACGAATGCCTCATCCTCAGACACCTCGAACAGCTCGTAGGCAGACTGGCCATTCGAAAGGGCGACCTCCTGCCAAGCCTCGTTGGAGAGCATCTCCAGCTCCTCCTCGGACAGAATAGCGAAGCTATCATTCTTGGGATCGAAGGGTGCCTTGTAATACTGCAGGGATGCAATGCCATAGTTATCACTGACAAGGGCGGAGGTCAGCAGGTTCTGATTGGTAATGGCATCGAAGGTAACTGCTCTCAGGAGCCGATCAGCAAGCTGTTCTTCAAACTCTACAGCAGCCTGAGGCGCAGTCGTGTCGATGTAGAAGGAACGAATCTCCTCCATACCATTATATTTAACAGTCAGGGTGTAGTAGCCTTCTTCAAGAACGGGAATCAGGCAGACATTCTTGTTGTCGATGGTGTTCTCGACCTCGCTGGCGGACCAGCTATGCTCTCCAAGAATGGGTTCATCCCCAAGCTCTCCATGACGGATCAGGGAAATATGAACCTTCTGTGCATCGAAGATGGCTCTTTCTTCTGTAATGATAACCTTGGCGGTCAGACTCTGATAGTAGCCACCCTCAAACCGGTCTCCACGATCAGATGTCAGCTCCAATGCAGCAGGGTGGGTATCCAGCGTGATAGATCTTGTAGCAGAGCGATTACCTGCAGCATCTACTGCAGCTACAGTGATGCGAACATCTCCTGCATCATAAACAGCAGAGTCAATGGTCATCTGCATCAGCTCTGAGTAATCCATCTTGATGGATTCGGTCTGTCCCATATACTCTCGAGTGATCTCCAAATGGGTCACGCCGGACAGAATGGGATATTCCTTCTCTGTATTGAACTCGCCACCCAAAGGATGGGAGCCCGCTGTCAGAGAGGGAGCTACTGCCTTATCCGCACACTTGAAGGTAACGACATATACGCCCTCCTCCGTCTCGGAAATAATAGGCATCTCCATAGTAGGTGCTTCGGAGTCCAGCATCAAGCCGTCTGTGGAGCAGTAGGTGGTGTTGTTTGCCTTATCGATTACAGCGACAAGAACCACCATTTCTTCATTTTCTTCTGTGAAGCCGGTCAGATCCATCCAGAGCTCTGTTCCCTCGGGAGTTCCGACTGCAAAGTGATTCCAGTCTGCCGTAGCATCTGTCCATTGGATCTGATCTACATTCAGCTGCAGCCATGCCTGAAGACCGTCAAGCTGGTCAAGACCATTCTCACGAACATAGGCACCGGGGAGCTTCACATAGTTCAGTGCTGCAAGATTCTCTTCTTCCACACAGACCTGAACCATCTGCTGATTGTCCTGTCTGTAGAACAGACCAAAAGTCAGAGCAGTTGCAAGGGTATCCCAGGTATTTGCTTCTCCCACTCGAACCTTTGCATCCGGTGCATCGCTATCTACACCGAAGGAGCAAGGAACAGGATCTCCGTCTCGGGAGAATTGGATAAGCTCCGCAGAGTTGCCCGCAATGTTGGTATACCGGAACGGAGCAGTCGCAAGGGCGATATACTCTCCGTCAGCCAGAGCTACAGTGGTGTAATAGCCGGTCTTATCCTCTGTCTGTTTCCAGACGAGAGCTTCATGCTCCTGCGGGATCAGCTCGATATCTACCAGCACCTTGCGAGCATATTGCTGATGGGCTGCATCAAAGCAGGGATCCTTCACGGTAATCACAGCCTCAACAGCCTGATACCAGTCCAGATCGTTCTCATACTCAACAGGAGCACTCTCAGCGGCATTCTTGAAATCAATGCTGATCTCAGGGATCAGGGTGCTGATGGTAACCGTCAGTTTCCGTGTCTCGGAGGCATTGCCTGCCTTGTCATATGCGATAGCGGTGATCTCGAAGGTTCCGTGGCCGCTTTCCGGTGCATTGATAGAAATGCCTGCGGGAACGGTATTGCCCTGCTCGTCAAACTTCACAGTTGCATCCTGCTTGACATACTCTCCGGTGGTAACATTCTGAATACTGTACTTCAGATAATCCAAACCGGAGGAAAGGATCTGCTTACTAAGATCGTCAGCCTCTTCAGCAGCCTTAAAGTTCACAATGTAATCCTCATTTGTATATACAGGAGCGCCGGGATCATTGAGGATCTCTAATGTGGGTGCAAGATCATCCGTAAGGAAGATCATGGGGGTGCGCTCGGTTTTGGTCTTTGCAATAATGGACCAGCGGTCACGCTCAATCAGGTTGATCTCATCGAAGCTATAGCCCTGATTCTTCTTGACAGTGAAGGATACGGAGCTCCTGTAGTCTCCACCGAAGCCGCCCTGTCCCATAGTCTTCAGCTCGATCTTCCGATAAGGAGACTGGGGTGCGAAGGTGACCTTGGTTCCATCCTTTACAAGGACATAGTAGCGGTCATACTTCTTGCCGTTGACCACAGCACCGTCCTCTACGATATGAACTCTCACAGGAAGCTCTTTATCATAGCTGACCGTATAGGAGCCGTCAACGCCTTGGGTTGCATTGACCTCCTTGGGGTCAGGGGTGGAAATGGTATTGGCTTCGAAGGTCACGGTGTAAAATGCATCATACTTAGGCTTCTCAATGGTCAGAATGAACTGATCCTCATGCTCCGGATCCTGTACGACCTGACTCAGGTCCAAAGAAGTAACCTCTCCGGTAATACCGTTCCGACACTGGATGGATACCAGATGGCATCTGTCGCCGGGAACCAGAGAAAGGATCAAATTGCCGCTTTTTTCGGTCAGGTAAGCAGAACCGTAGTTCTCGTCCTTCACATGAATAGAATAGGAGTAAATATTCTCTGCAAAGGTGACCTCAATGGTATTCTTTTCTCTTCCTACTGTCAGGATGCCCTCATAGGAGGCATCATCTCTGGTCCACACCTTTTCTACCATTTTGCCATCCACTTCGATCATAACAGGTGCGCCGTTGATCAGAAGAGAAGCAATGTGGTAGTTTTCCTTGGCACGGATGATAAAAGGAATTTGATCATTAAGCTTGTAGCCCAGAGTCAAAGAGCCCTGTCCGCTAAGGTCGGTTCCCTCATTTTCCACATCCACGGTACCGTTGGCACCAATGGAGTAGGTTACGGGATAGGTTTTCTCTACAAACACCACATGGATGGTGTTCTGTCTTCTACCGGAATAACGCAGGGTATAGGTCGTCTGGCCTACAGCATCCGCCAAGGCCTGATCATTGACCGTCAGGGATTGGATCACCCACTCTGTTGCTGCTTCAAAATACAGGGTATGATCCTTATCTGCAGTTACAGGGAATATGCCGGAATTCAGCTCGTCTTGATTCTGATTCTTGACCGTTCCCATACCATCGATCAGCAGTTCCTGCTCATTTGCATATCGGGAGAAGGTAATGCTGATCTGATCAATGCTTGCAATATCATATGCAGAAAGATCGATGATATAGGTCTTGGGAGGCAGATTCTGTGCTGTAGCAGGAGGCGTAACTTCCGTATCTCCAAGGAGAACCTTGGTAATGCCGTGATAGTTTGCAGTGGCAGTGGCAGTCAAACGCAGATCCTCAGACAGAACCAGGGTCTCACCACTTTGAACGGTCTTCCCGTCAAGGCTTACTGTGCCGAGCTGAGCATCATACTTCACAGTGGCTCTGTAGATCCTCTCAATGTCAGCAAGCTGCGTGGTGGTCTCTTCGGAAGAGATCGAAATGGGTCGGGTCTGCAGAGGCTGAAGGTCATTGCCTGTAACAGTGAAGTAATAGTCGTAGTTAGAATAGCAGCTCAGAATTGCGGTGGTCGCATTCTTGTCAATGGTAATGGTCCGATGTGCGACCCAATTCTCTCCGGTACTGCTTTTGTCCAAATCAATATAGGAGGTAATGGTAGCCACTCCTACAGGAGCGCCGAAATCCAAGGTATGCTTCACGGAAGCAGCCTCATTGATCTTCACCTTAACGGGTGCCAAGATATGCTCACTTGTCAGAGTATAGCTCTCAGACTCTCCGTAGATGCCGATCAAGCGGTTCTCTACCTTAACCACAGGATACAGCAGGGTGAACTTATAGGAAATGCCATCGTCATTGACTGCAAGACCTGCCTCGTCCAGAGTTTTTGCAACTCCGGGCTCGATCACATCCAGCCAATCCTCCTGTATAACGGACTGATCGTCGGAGCTCAAGCTCGTTGCGACGATCCGTGTGCCTACAGGGATCTCCTCGTTTACATGGACAATGGTACAGCCTTCCCCCTCCTCCGCAAAAATCGGAGTAGGAAGCATACCAAGAAGAAGGACAAGTACCAAGAGCATGGCGAGAATTCTGTGTTTAAGGTTTCTCATCATTGTTACGCTCTCCTTTTCTGTGATGATTTTCCGATCTCAGGATCTCATAGATCCTACCGTTCAGCGCTCCATGAAGCTGGAGGCTGATAAAAAACGCAGTAACAGATAGAATGATTTGCCATGCCCCACTCCACGACAGGGCGATGGTCAGGATCAACCAGACAAGGGATAGGAGCAAGGCGATATCTGCGATCCTCGCCTCTCTGTTCCGTAGAAATCCAATCATTCCTACAGGTCCCTCGGTGAATTGTTCCGGATCCTCCGCTGCTCGTTTATAGCGAGCCTTGGTCATTGCAGCAAGAATGTAGCACAAGGCTTCCAGAAGAATACCAAGCCAAAACGTGATCCCTACGATCAAAAAAGAGGTTGGGAGACTGCCGGAGCCGTAGTTTCCCAGGAAGGGAATACAAAGCAGCGCACAGGCGGACAGCCCCACACCTGCCAGTGCTCCGTGGAATTGGGTCCTCATTTTGCGGACTGCTGCCCATTGTTCTCGATTTCTTCTCATTCGATCAACTCCTTACTCTCCATGAAGAATCGGTCGACCTCGACTACAAGCACAGCCGGAGCTGCTGTCTGTTTGGCAGACTGCTTGTTACGGTTCTGCTGTGTGATCTGTGTCAAATCTCCGGTCATTCCCTGAGAAAGCACAGTGGTTTCTCCCACTGCAGGTTGGGAGAGAATGGTAGTTTCATCGCTTGGGGCAGGCTGAGAAAGGATGGTAGTCTCGTCACTATCTGCCGGAGCTGAAAGCAAGGTAGTCTCATCATCTTCTGCAGCTGCCGAAAGGACAGAGGTCTCGTCAGAAGGCTCATCCTGCCGTAGTGTGGTAGTCAAGTTTTCCTCTACAATCTCCTGCATAACAGGCAGAGGGGCTGTAGGAACCTCAGAATCCTTGGCACTGCCGGGCTTTGTAACCACATTGCCATAACGGATCCCCTTCTTCGCCGTAGCCTTCCCCTTCTGCTTATCCTGACGACTCAGCAGACCGGATCTGCCGATCCTGCCTGTGTTATCGGGTTTGCCGATCCTGTCTGTATTGCCGGTAAGAACATTATCCTCCCGCTGCTCACTCTGCTGACGGATGGCAGCAATGGCTTTCTTCTCCGTACGACCTGTCAGGTCTGAGATCAACTTGGGAACCTTCATGGTAAAAAACAATACCACAGACAGGATGAAGAACAGACCTGCCAATATGTAGCCAACAATACTCAGTATTTCCAATGTTTCAACTGTCATTGTCCGTTCCCTCCTTATGTTCCGTATGCAAGGGATACGGTTTCCTTCGTCTTCTCCAGACGGGAAAGGGTCGCATCCTTCAGGACTCTGCACTTATCTGTTTCTGCCGGAACAGAAGGCAAGCGATCCCGAATCTTTTCAAAGAGTCCCATAGCCTCAGCACTGCTGATGCCATCTCGCTTCAAACGAGTGGCATACTGCTCCAGCATATTCCGAGACATCTCAAAAATTTCCAGACGTACAATGTCCGGCTCTGCAGCATCGTTTGCGATGCTATCCACGATCTGAGAAATGCTGTGGAAGAGCTCCTTGTACATCCCCTGATCCGAAGCCTCATTGATGCTGCTGGCAATGGAGGTGTAGAAATGTCCGATAGAGGCATAAGCCCTCGCGGTTCCTATAAAGGATGCCTGCTCCGAACTGTTCTTAATGGCTTTTTCAAACCAAGGCATAGCACTTTTTGCCCGATTGGTTTGGTCTGCATCGTCATAGTAGTACCAGTACAGCTTTCCCAACTCAAAGCAGATCTCTCCGTAAGTTTCCGGATTTGCAAGAAGTGCCTGAGAATGCTCAGGATCGCTGACCACATTGACTGCCGTTTCAAGCTCTTCTCTGGTAAAGACCATATCTCTCTTGTAGGTTTCGAAGAGCCCCATATAGGCTTCTTTTCTCCCTGCCATCTGCGGGATATCGATGCATTCCAGATACTTCTCGATCCGCTGGCTGTCCTCAATGGCAGACTCAGCCTCGAAAAGCACATTCTCGTAGCTGTCTGTTGCCTTACTGGTAGCCTGTGTGCCAAAGCCTATAGCTGCCCCCAGACATACAAGGGACATACCTGCACAGGCAAGGAAGGTACCTAATCTCCGTTTCTGCTTCCGCTTCTCCGCACCATCGAAGGTTTGGAAATTCTCTAATGCATACATCAGTTCAGCAGCAGATTGGTAACGGTTATCCGGGTTCTGCTGGGTACACTTCAGGATGATCTGCTCCAAGCCTCCGGAAAGTGCTTCGTTGATCTGACGAATGGGAAGGATCTCATAGGGCGGTGCGCTGGGATTGTGCCCCGTAACCAAATGGTACATGGTAGTACCCAAACAGTAAATATCCGTCCTGCCGTCCGTCTGCCCCATTCCCCCGAACTGCTCGGGGGCGGCGTAGCCGATGGTGCCCAAGCACTTGGTATCATCTACACTGCTTTCCTTAAATTCTCTGGCTGTGCCGAAGTCAATGAGAACTACATCCCCATTTGGCTTGAGCATAATATTACCGGGCTTCATATCCCGATAGATGATCGGTGGCGTACGGCTGTGGAGGTAGGCAAAGACCTCACAGAGCTGCTTCGCCCACTTGATCACATCCTGCTGAGGCTGGGCACCGTATTCCTCTAACTGTTTCTTTAGGGAAATACCCTCTATGTAATCCATCACGATCAGGAAGCTGTCCTCATCCTCGATCACATCGATGA
>JAGBGB010000261.1 GCA_017936205.1 Oscillospiraceae bacterium | reverse complement strand
TATCGAAATTCGCAGGTGGATTTCAGAAGAAATGAACCGTAAACTTCCTATATTCCCCATATTTTCACCTGTATATAATGGGGTGGTTCCCGGAACGGCACATAGGCCGTTCCCTACGGTGTTGTACGAAACACTCGTCGACAAATCGGAATTTAACTGTTTGCTTTGTGCAGTTCATTGGTTAAAGGAACAAGAAAATGAGCAGGGTCAGGATGGTGCTGTGAGAATCCTCTCTGCCTTCGGATAGGAGGAGCAACAAGATCAGCAGTGCCATCAGATCTCCCGTGCTGCCGTGAGGCAGGAGCCTCTGCAGGAAGGTGAGAGGCATGGGAAGGGCAGCTTGCCCACGGCTTTGCTGTGTCCTCCCGACAGCGGGCCCTGTTGACCCATGTAAGGGCATCTCCGAGTCCTTAGATGCCCCATGCCTCCGCTGCTGCGGCATAGGAGGGATCGTTTGTTTGCTCTCCGTTTGTTTGCTCTCCGTTTGTTTGCTCTCCGTTTGTTTGCTCTCCGTTTCTTTCCCTCTCCTGCGTTGGTCCCTTTGAGTACCACAGCCCCCTCCATTGGAGCATCTGGACTGTTGGTAGCAGCTATACATTCTTCATCCCACCTTCCCCCCGAATAGACCTCCACTGCCCAGTGCCAATTGCGCCAGCTTGGAGAATCTTGCCAGCTGCATGGCCTGATCCAGCTTCTCTCGCCGCTCCGGAGCAAGATAGGGCTTCAGAGCACACAGCAGCGCCTCCTGCTTGCTGTCCGTTTGCTGCATCTGCTGAAAGATCTGCATCATCTGAAACAGCATCCCCTCATCCATGGGAAATGGATTCCCGCAAGGCGGTGGCGAAGAGGCAGATGGCTCGGACTCCTGCCCCATGCCAAAGCTTCGAGCCATAGACAGGATCTGCGCCATGCTGTCCGGATCATTCAGGATCTGGTTCAGCTTCTCCTCTAAGCCCTCCGTTTGGATCACCTACTTTTCATTGATTTTTTGCAGAAGCTCCTCTGCTTCCTTCGTTTGCAAGGCAGGCTGCAGGGCTTCCTTGACCCCGTTCATATCACCCCTGCGGAACGCTGTCATAGCAGCCTGTAAGCCCCCGCCTTGGGATAAAATGGATAACAGCTGTTTCCCCTCCGCACTGGACATTAGCTTCTGCATTTCCTGAACAGTATTTTTCTGATTTTTTGCATTTTCCTGCTTCATGTTCCTTGCCACCTCTCTGAAAATCTGCTATAATGGGCATCACAAAAGGATTCCTCTGCCCTTATAGTCTATGCGGCAGGAGGAGAAAGGGTGATTCTATGAAGCTTCTGATCCTGTCGGATTCCCACGGCGAGCTTGAGAAAATGCGCTTCGCCATTCATCAAGAAGCCCCCAATGCAGTGTTCCACTTGGGTGACCATGATTCCGATGCTGCACTTCTTTGCAGGCAGTATCCTCAGCTGCCCATTTATTATGTCAGTGGCAACTGTGACCGACTGTTTCCGTGGAGCTCTGCAAGCCGTATAGAGGAGTTGGAAGGGGTTCGGATCCTTGCTGCCCACGGTCATCAATATAATGTAAAGTACGGACACATGAACTTCTACATGGCTGCCAGAGAGGCAGGGGCGAAATTGGCGCTCTTCGGTCACACTCACGAGGCTTTCTGCGAAAGCTATGAGGACCTATGGCTCCTGAACCCCGGCAGCTGCAAGGGCTACGGTGCAAGCTACGCAGTGGCATATATTTCAGATGGACAGGTCGTCCGCTGCGAGATCAAATATCTGTAAAGGATGGTGGATGCTATGATCCTTGCCGTTGACATCGGTAATACCAACATTGTTCTGGGCTGTATTGAGGACGATAACATTCTGTTCGAAGCCCGCATTGCCACAGATCTTATTAAGACCTCTGACCAGTACTGTGCCGAGTTAAAAAGCATGCTGGAACTTTTCGAGGTAAAGCGGGAGCAGATCCGAGGCAGCATTATTTCCTCTGTGGTTCCCCCTGTGCTGAACTCCTTCAAAACTGCCATCCGTAAGCTCACAGGCTGTCGTCCTCTGGTGGTGGGACCCGGCATCAAGACCGGCCTGAATATCCGCATGGACAACCCTGCAGAGGTAGGCAGCGACTTGATCGTTGCGGCAGTGGCTGCCATTGCAGAGCACGGTGCTCCCTTGCTGCTAGTGGATATGGGAACTGCCACTACCATCACCGCAGTGGATGGCAGCGGCAGCTTCGTAGGCGGCTGTATTTGCCCCGGTGTGAAGATCTCTATGGAAGCCCTGACAGGGCGCACCGCACAGCTTCCCGGCATCAGTCTGGAGGAGCCGCCCTTGGCCATCGGTAGGAATACGAGAGACTGTATGCGCAGTGGCATTATGTTCGGTGCAGCCGGACAGATCGACGGTCTGTTAGACCGCATGGAAGAAGAATTAAATGCGCCTGCCAAGATCATCCTGACCGGTGGCATCTCGAAGTTTATCCAGCCCCTGTGCAAGCACGAAATGATCTATGAGCGGAATCTCATGCTCAAGGGACTGAACCTGCTGTACAAGCGGAATGTCAAAGGTTAGCCAAACAAGCCGCCACTAAGAGCAGGAAGCTCCCTGCAATGGTCAGGGTGGCGATACTCTCTGTCAGGTTTAGGAGTGCCTCCAGACGTCTGTGGGTCTTCGTGCCCTCCTGCTTGGCTACGGTTCCGGTCATTTCAATCATACGATTCATAGTTTGAGCTCCTTTCGTTTTTTGATCTGACTTGATTATATCAAAAAGCCTGTCCAATAAACGGGACTTTGCTCTATATATTTTTTAGAATTTCCGATTTTTTGCTGCTTTCTTTTTCTTTGCAGCAAAGAATCGGAAGTTTTTCTGCCAATTTTCCACAAATCAATTGTAACAAACTTGTAATATTTTTTGCATTTCATTGTAACAGCACATCCTCTTCTTGACGTAATTTGAAAGAGATGATAGAATATTGTCGTACTACTATAATACTGTTTTAGGTTATCACCTTTAATAAGCAAGGTACAATATATGGATTTATCGTTCGTTGAAGTAGTACGTATTTCGTAAGGAAATCAACTCTTCATTGGACGACACCCCACAATATCTTCGGTTGTGCTTACTAAAGGTGATAACCTGAATACTGTTTTATTAGAAATAAGTATAAAGGAGTGAAACAATGAAACGAAGCATTTGCAGTCTCTTACTGATTCTCTGTCTGCTTGCACAGCTCTGGATCCCAGCCACCGCGTCCGGCAGTATGACCACCAGCACTGACGGCAAAGCCTTTATTAACGAACATCAGGGTGGTACATCCTACAGTCTGTCCGCTGCTGAGAAAGAGGTCAATTCTTTCAAGTCCAAATACGGTCTCAGCCTGAAGCAGAGTCAATTTGATGCTCTGGTGGACTTTGTTGTAGCATATCCAAACCACAATATCCTGTCCAGCAACTACAAAATCGAACGAGTTATTTCCGGTGGGAACTATACGGATGCGGAATTAGCCAGTGCCTTTACCTCGTGGGTCAAGGGCTCCGACGGTGAGGTTTCCTCCAAGAATCTGAACCGCCGTATTCGAGAAGCCAAGCTGTTCCTGTACGGAAGCTACGATGGGAACTGCAATGCAAACTTCCGCTATGTCCTGTTCAACCCTAACGGCGGAGATTTGGTTGAGAATTCTGTCATCTGTTATCCCTACAATAAGCCCTATAACAATCTCCCTGTTGCCGAAAATGGCAGCAAGTATTTCGCCGGTTGGTACACCTTGGCAGGCAGCGAAGGGGTACATATATACAACAGCACCTATGTAGACAGCAACCGCACCCTCTATGCCCACTGGTCTGACAATGAGGTTCCCGATCCTAATACCGGCAGCAGTGGCGGAACCGGCAATTTCGATTATCCCGATCTGAAGGTCAGCGAGTCCCTCATTGCCTTTATTAAGGCACACGAGGGCTTCAGCTCCTATCGCTATTGGGACTACGGTCAGTACACCATCGGCTATGGAACCCGTTGGGATTCCGAGCTTTATCCTGACGGTACCATAACAGAGGAAGAAGCAGATTATGAGCTGCGCAAGGAGCTTGCCAAGTTCGAAGCAGAGGTAGACCGCCTGCTGAAGAAGGGCACGGTTTCCCACAATCAGCATCAGTATGATGCCATTATCAGCTTCACCTTCAATTTGGGCAGTCAGTGGATGAGCTCCTCCAATCGGATATATCAATATATTCTCTTCGGACATCCCTCAGAACTGGAGTTTTTGGATGCCATGGGCTCCTGGGCAAGTGCAGGAGGTCAGGTGATCCGGAACCTCATGCAGCGCCGTATGGACGAGGCAGATATGTACCTAAACGGCAATTATCAGAGAGACAGCAAGACCTATTTCGGTATGCATCTTACAGTAAATACCTCTGACAAAACCGCCCTTATCGACAAGAGCGGCAAGTCCTACGCCATGTTCTATGCCAAGGCAGGCCAGCCCATAGGCACCATGCCCAAGGCTACCCGCTCAGGCTATACCTTCTTAGGCTGGTTTGACGGCAACGGTGTTCAGTATACCAAGGATACCATCGCTCCTGCCACAGTCAGTACCCTGAGAGCTAAGTGGAAAGAGGGAGAGCCGGAGCCTCCTGTAACAGAGCCGCCTGTCGAGATTCCCAACGAAACAGGCTTTACCGATATTCCCGCCAATGCTTGGTACATACCCTATG
>JAGBGB010000260.1 GCA_017936205.1 Oscillospiraceae bacterium | reverse complement strand
TCGATTTCCTGATCCACCTGAGCCTTTTGCTCAACGATGGTGAGAGTCTTCCCTCTGTTTTCTTCAATCTGAGCCTCCAGTGCTTCCCGTTCTTGAGCAAGCTGGTCAGACTGACCCTGCAGCTCATCGATTTCTTCCTGAAGCTCATCAGCAGTCTTGGCTGCATTGACCGCCATAACAACAAAGCCTGCAAGAATAGAGAAAATCAGCAGACCTGCAATGGCAGAGACAATGATCCTTCTGTATTTGTACATAGTATTCCTCCTTATGCGGGATTAAAACATTAAACCTTCAAGAATCTGCGGATAGACATCAAACTACCGAAGATGCCCACAAAGAATCCGGCAAAGCCACAACTCATCACCACAGCAACAAAGACCGTCTTGAAAGGAACGAAGGTCAAGAATGCAAGATCTGTCTTGGCAATGGCATTAAGGATCACTTCATACAGTCCCCATTCGATAAAGAAAGAGATCAGTGCCGCAAATAATCCCAACAAGAAGCCCTCAACCACGAAGGGCAGTCGGATGAAGCTGTTGGTTGCACCAACCATCTTCATAATTGCAATCTCTTCCTTGCGATCCATCATAGTCAGCTTAATGGTATTAGAAATAATGATCAATGATACCAACAGCAACACTGCCGCAACGCCTATGGAGGCAATGTAAATAACCGTACGCAGAGTTGCAAGGGCATTGGATACGCCAATGTTAGCCTCTACCTTAACAATGCCTTCTACGGCCTCGATCTCAGCCTTCGTCTGTGTCACCAAGGAATTATCTTCAAGGGTGATAATAAACTGATGACGCATGGAATCAGAGGCAAGTCCCTCGAACAAGGACGCTTCATCCTCATAGTCTCTAATGTAATTCTGAAGAGATTCCTCATTAGAGCGGAATTCTGCCTTATGAACATTCTCGATCTGATTGATCTGGGATCCCAGGTGCTTAGCTTCCTGTTCAGAATATATTTCATCTACAACAGCGATCATCTGGGCTCTACGCTGCAGATCCTCTACCATTTCATTCAGGTTGAAGCAAATCAGCACAAAGCTGTTGATGATCACCAGACAAGCCACTGTAATACACACAGCAGCGAAAGACATAAACCCATGCTTGAAGGTGGATTTCACACCCTGCCCCAGCAGGTAAAAGAAATTAGTTTGCCTCTTCATAGCTGTAATACCCATCCATTCCGTCGCTGACGACCCTGCCTTCATCAATGGCGATCACTCGCTTGGTGAAGCGGTCAACAAGACCCTTTTCGTGAGTAACGACCATAACCGTCGTTCCAAGTGCATTGATCTGCTCCAAGAGCAGCATGATCTCGAAGGAACGAGCAGGGTCCAAATTACCCGTAGGCTCGTCTGCAATGATCATCGTAGGATTGTTCACCAGTGCGCGGGCAATGGCAACACGCTGCTGCTCACCACCGGAGAGCTCGTTGGGATAGCGTCTGGCTTTATTCTCCAAGCCGACCAGTTCAAGCACATAGGGAACACGCTTCTTGATCTCTCTGGAACTGGCGCCAACCACACGCATAGCAAATGCTACATTCTCGAACACGGTTTTGTTCTCTATCAGGCGGAAGTCCTGGAAAATAACTCCAAGTGTACGCCTCAGATAAGGTACGCGTGAGCGTTTAATGGTTTCCAGCTTATAGCCATTGACCAAAACGGATCCGCTGGTGGGCTTCAATTCTGCTGTCAAGAGCTTAATAATGGTGGACTTACCCGATCCGGACTGTCCCACAAGGAAAACAAACTCACCATCATCAATGTGCATATCGATGCCATTGAGGGCATGAGTCCCTGTCTCATAGGTTTTTGTAACATCAATTAAATCTATCATAAGTAATTCTTTCCTCTGTATGTCGGTCTGTTTAGAGATCAATACATCCGATTGTCACGGGATGCCAGATACTTCTTGACCATCAAAGCAACTTTGAAAATAATCGCATCATCAAATTCTCTGAGGTCCAATCCGGTCAGCTTCTTGATCTTCTCCAAGCGATAGACCAGAGTATTGCGGTGGACGAAGAGCTTACGTGAGGTTTCAGAAACATTCAAGCTGTTCTCAAAGAACATGTTAATGGTAAACAAGGTCTCCTGATCCAAGGATTCAATGGAATTCTTCTTAAACACCTCGGACAGGAAAATCTCGCACAGAGTAGTGGGAAGCTGATAAATCAGACGACCAATTCCAAGATTTTCATAATTGATCACCGTCTTCTCTGTGTCAAAAACCTTACCAACCTCAATGGCTACCTGTGCTTCCTTGTAGGAATCTGCAAGCTCACGCAGGTGCTCAGCAACGGTACCGATGCCGATGGTGGTGCGAGCGAACAATTCTGTCTTCAGACGATCCTCGATGCCCTTCGCCATATTGGAAAGATCCTCTCCGGTGGTATCGGGAGAGATCTGGCGGACAACTGCTATATCGGTCTCATTGACACTGATCACGAAATCCTGCTGGTTATCGGCATACAGGGACTGCAGCATCTCTACCACTGCAACATCTGCCCTACCACGCTGACGAACCAGGAAGACCGCTCTGGGAAGCTCCGTCTGAAAATGCAGCTCCTTCGCACGAATATAAATGTCTCCGGGTAGAATATTGTCTGTGATGATATTCTTCACAAAGGTGCCCTTATCATGCTTTTCTTCATAATAGGTCTTTGTAACACTGAGAGACACACGTGCCATGCGACAAAGTGCAGCAGCCTCTTCTCCGGTGCCGCAAACAAATACACTGAAACCGAAGGTAGGATTCCATCCCTTGAGGGTACGGAAGCACTTACCGTCAGATTCGATCAGACGATCCGGATTGGCAGCGATGGCATTTACAGCCTCAGGAAACCGTTCACCGGACAAAGAAGAATCGCTGGATGAAATAACAGTGCCCTCTGCATCAATGACACCAATGATTCTCTGAGAAGCCTCAGCAAGCTGTTCTACAACGCTCTGAAAAATACGACTCGACATAAGCCGTCCTCCTTCGTTTTCGGAAAAATGCCGACTTTCAGCATAATCTCTAAACACTATCATACAGCATTTTTCCCTAAAAAGCAAGTACTTTTATACATTTTATTTCAAAACAAAGGATGTTTTTTATGAATATTTTACACAAAATTCGTGAATATGGCTAAAATCGAAGGATAATTTCCGTCATATTCATTTCTTTTTCAGCAAATTTTTTTCGTCAAACTGTACAGATAGTAATCCTGATATTTCCTGTTCTGTAAGTTCACGAGTCATTCCCACAGGAAGATCGCCCAACTCCAAGCCCCCTAACGCAATGCGCTTGAGGTAGATTACAGGCTTACCACGGGATGCGAGCATGCGACGGACCTGATGATATTTCCCTTCCTGAACACGGACAAGACTCCTACCCGCTTCCAAGGGCTCC
>JAGBGB010000259.1 GCA_017936205.1 Oscillospiraceae bacterium | reverse complement strand
TTTATTGCAGGATGAATATCCTGCACCGCCTATGGCGGCAAGAACAGTATTACACGGCATTTCTTGGCGGCTTTGCCGCCATGCCGCTTACCAGCGGCATAATAAAACGGTTAATCCGTTTTATTAGAAATAAGTATAAATCGGAATTTGGAAACACAAGCAAAAATCATAAGGCTGTCTCAAATGTTCGCCATTTTGAGACAGCCTCTTTTGGTTTATGAGAAAACAGAAGGTGGTTTACAGCAGCAGGGCATTGGCAACGCCGAAGTAGACCAGCAGGGACAGGGCATCTACGATGGTGGTGATGAAGGGGCTTGCCATAACTGCAGGATCCAGTCCCAGCTTCTTGGCGAACATGGGCAGGATGGCACCGACGATCTTGGCACTGAGGACCGTGAGAGCCATGGTGATGCAGACCACCAGAGCCACCATGACCGTGACCTCAGGATTGCCTAAAAGCATACGGTCAATGAGCATCAGCTTGCCGAAGCAGGCAATAGACAGAGCCACGCCGCACAGGACAGCAGTGCGGACCTCCTTCCACACCACGCTCCAAATGTCGGAGAATTCCAGCTCGCCCAGAGACAGGGAGCGGATCACCGTAACGGAGGACTGGGAGCCGGAGTTACCGCCGGTGCCCATAAGCATGGGAATGAAGGTAGTCAGCACCACCTGTGCAGCCAGAGCGCTTTCGAAGCTCGTAATGATCATACCTGTAAAGGTGGCAGAGACCATGAGCAGCAGCAGCCAGAGGATACGGTTCTTGAACAGCTCGAAGACGGTGGAGCGGAGATAGGGCTTCTCAGAGGGGAGCATACCGCCCATCAGCTCGATATCCTCCGTTGCCTCGTCCTCCATAACATCCATTGCATCGTCGAAGGTGACGATACCCACCATGCGGTATTCTGCATCTACAACGGGGAAGGCAAGGAAGTTATACTTGGAGAACATTTGGGCGACCTCTTCCTGGTCGGTATGGGTGTTGACGGAAATGATATTGGTCTCCATCAAGTCCGCAATGGTCATTTCGTCATCCTCTGCCAGCAGCAGATCCTTGACGGTAACCAGACCCAGAAGGGTACGGTTCTTGGTAACGTAGCAGGTGTAGATGGTCTCCTTATCCACGCCGGTACGGCGGATGCGGAGAATAGCCTCCTCTACGGTCATGGCCGGGCGGAGGGAAACATATTCCGTGGTCATAATGGAGCCGGCGGAATTTTCGGGGTAGCGGAGGATCTCGTTGATCTCCTTGCGCATTTGGGGATCTGCCTGTTCCAGAATGCGGCGCACCACATTGGCAGGCATTTCTTCGATCACATCGACCGCATCGTCCACATACATCTCCGACAGGATCTCACGGAGCTCCGTATCGGAGAAGCCACGGATCAGCAGCTCCTGGGCATCGGCTTCCATTTCTACGAAGGTATCTGCAGCCAGCTCCTTGGGCAGCAGTCGGAAGAATACCGGGAGCCGATCTTCCTCTAACTCTGCGAAGATATAGGCGATGTCAGAAGGATTCATGGTAACAAGAATGTCCCGCACCGTGGAATACTTCCGCTCAAGGATCAGGGTCGTAAGGGTATTTGCAATAGAAAAATTATATTCTGCCATAACAGCCTCCTAAATCATAGTATTCAGCCAATGGCAGACCGGGGTCAGGGGAGACGAGTGCCACGGATGCGGCACGACCTCCGGGTACTTCGGTCTACCGATGATATACTACTGCCGCTATCCATGCTGCTCCCTCCTTTGAAAGTCAATTTTGATCATGAAAATCATGTCCACTGGTTAGTTTATGCCGAAAATGGGAATTTGTCAAGGAATTTACAGGAAATTTTTGTTTAAATTCTGTCATAGACGCTAATTTGTTCCTGTCCAAAGCAGTGCCTGACAGGAAAAATAAACAAAATTATCAGAATTCTCGTTTAGTGGTTGCATTTTTTGTGCAAAGTGGTATACTTATAGAGGAAGGACTTTGTGAAGGAGGTGACTGCGCCAAATGGATCAGAGCTATGCTATGCATACGGCTCTAAAACGCTTTGCCGGTGGCGAGGAGTTACACGCCTATACCTATATGGGTTGCCACCCTGAGACCCGACAGGGACAGGACGGCTTCGTGTTCCGACTATGGGCTCCCTGTGCCAAGAGGGTCTGTGTAGTTGGGGATTGGAATGGCTGGGATCCTGAATGTCAGCCTATGGAGCTGACGGAATATGGGGTCTGGGAAAGCTTCAGCCCCGAACCTCAGGAAGGACATTCCTATAAATATTATATTTTAGGTGCCGACGGGGTAGGACGGTACAAGACCGATCCCTTTGCATTCTCCATTTGCCCGGCACCGGAGAATTCCGGTCGTGTCGCCTCTATAGATGGCTATATCTGGGAGGATGAGGCATACCGCCGCCAACAGGGTAAGCGGAAGTTGCTGGATTCTCCCATGAATATCTACCAGCTCCATCTCGGCTCATGGAAGCGGAGAGCCGATGGCAGCTGCCTGAGCTACAAGGAGCTTGAGGCAGAGCTGCTTCCGTATCTGAAGGAGCTGGGCTACACCCATGTGGAGCTTCTTTCTATGATGGAGCCCTCCCGTATACAGGAGGAGCTGATCTTAGGCTTCTACGCCCCTGCAGGCTGCTATGGCAGTCCCAAGGAGCTGATGGAGTTCGTGGATCACTGCCACGGAGAGGGGATCGGCGTTCTCTTCCAGTGGCTGCCCCATGCCTTCCCCAAGGAGGAGCAGGGCTTATATGACTTCGATGGCAGCTGCTGCTACGAGCCTGCGGATCCTCTGATGAACGAGACGGCAGACGGACGAGCCAGAGCCTTTGATTATGGCAAGGGTGAGGTGCAGTCCTTCCTCCTGTCCAATG
>JAGBGB010000258.1 GCA_017936205.1 Oscillospiraceae bacterium | reverse complement strand
ACAATGATAGCGGGCTTGCCTTCCAGGGGAGAGGGAGCGTACTTGATCAGGTTCTTCATGAGCTGTACAGTGCCCAGACCATTCATAGCGCAGCCGCAGAATACGGGAGTAATGGCGCGCTGCTTGATGCCGTCCTTAATGCCCTTGAGGAGCTCTTCGGTAGTGAAGGGCTCTTCCATGAAGAACTTCTCCATGAGTGCTTCGTCAGTCTCAGCAACCTGCTCGTTCAGAGCCATCATGTATTCTTCGATCTTCTCTTCAGCCTCGCCGTTCAGAGCAACTTCCTTGCCGGCTGCATCGTAGGCCTTCTTCTCCAGCAGGTCAACAACAGCGTTGCCCATGGGGAAGGTGAAGGGGATAGCGGAAGCACCGAAGGTGCTGTGGATTGCGTCATAGGTGTTGTAGAAGTTTGCGTTCTCCTCATCCAGCTTGGATACATAGAACATGGTGGGCAGCTCAGCATCAGCCAGAGCCTTCCAGCCCTTCTCAGTGCCGACAACGATGCCGGACTTAGCGGTCAGGCAGATGATGCCGGTGTCAGCTACACGGAGGGACTGAGCGACCTCAGCAGCGAAGTCAAAGTAGCCGGGGTTGTCCAGCACGTTGAGCTTGCAGCCAGAGAACTCTACGGGGATCAGAGAGGTCTTGATGGAATACTGTCTCTTCTTTTCTTCTTCATCGAAGTCGGAAACAGTGGTGCCGTCGGCACGCTTGCCGAGACGGGTGATTGCCTTCGTGAGGAAGAGCATGCTTTCGCACAGGGCGGACTTACCGTCGCCGCCATGGCCGAGCAGGGCGATGTTGCGGATATCATTCGCAGTGTACATTGTTGAAATCTCCTTTCTATGCAGTCAGGCTTTGACTGCGCGGCATACCATGTTGCCACAATTAGTTCCATTATACACGATGAAATGCAAGAATGCAATTGCTAATCTGCATTTTATCGCAAATATTATAAAATTTTTTTATTTTTTTTCTAAAAATCAGGGTCTCATTCTTGAAATGGAGGGGATCAGGCGTCAGAAACGGAGCAGAATCAAGCCTGTGAAGGCTGTAACAAAGCCCCAGAGCAGCTGGAAGGCTGCAATGTGTATGGGTGAAGCAACTGCCGGAGCGTTCCATGCAATGAGCAGAATACACAGCAGCAGACCCAGAGCCCCGGCACACAAGGACAGCGCAGCTGAGATCAGAGAAGAATTCCGCAGGGTGCGACCGGCAGCAACAGTCACAGCCAGAGCACCGAAGGTGTCCTCGGCAATGAGGGCTCCTTGAGACATAGCTTGCTCCGGATTCGTAGCAGACAGCCGGAGCCGTTCGTTGTAGTCCGGGAATACCATGGTATCTGTAGGCAGGGTGTACTTGGCAGCAATGAGCTCAGGGGTGATCAGGAAATCTCTGGTTGCCAGCACAATGGAGAAATTCCTGTTGGCAAGCACGTCCCGCAGACCGTCTTTGGTGGAATTGTTGGGCTTGTAGCGCAGTGCGAAGATCCCTGCCAGCTCTCCGTTGATGGAAACATACACAGCCTGACGAACTCTGGTTCCTGCAGGCATATGGACACCCATAGAACGGATAAAGCTTAGGTTTCCTACGAGGACAATGTCTGCACCGATCTCCACGCCTACACCGACGTGGTCATAGAATCGATGCTCGCTAACACGGCTGTGCTTTCCATACTGCTCCTGCAGCAGGGCTTCAAACAGTGCTACAAGAGGACTGTCTACCTTTTCCAGCGCTGCCAGAGCGTAGGAGATCACCTTGTCTGCAGAATGGGAGTTATAGAGCTTCATGCCGTTAGAGGTGATGCCCTTCTTGGGGAACAGATCGCCGTCACGTAAGATTATGGTGTGCTTTCCGCCGAAGATCTGGGCTCCGTGCCAACCGCACAGTGCACCGCTGTAGCGGCTCAGCTGTCTTGCAAGGACACGGAAGGGCTTAGAAAAGCAGAGTGATCCGCTATAGGGAACCGACCCTAAGAGCAGAAGCAACCAAATCTGCAAATAGGATAATTGGCTTTTCTCTGTGAGAAAGTAGGAGAGAACAGGCAGAAGCACCAGCAGAATGCTGGCATAGACACAGAACAGATCCTGAGGCAGGCTGCTCTTCTTCAGGTTCTTCATGAAATCCTTCACATCGCCGGGATTCCTACGGAGGGAATCGGTATTTTCCAGAAGCTGGGGAGCGTTACACACGCCCATAGGCGTTGGGATGCCGCTGATCGTATTGGTTGTATAGAAGTAGGCAGCCTGTTCATTGACGATGGACTGCATTAAGAAAAACAGTTGCGTTGTTACTAAGGGAGCATAGACTGCATCCGGATAGGAAAAACTGTATAGGAGACAAACTACAGCGCTGACACTTCCTAAGGTGTACAGACTGATACGAAGGCGGAACAGATCCTTCAGCCCCTGCCACAGCACGGGATAGGACAGGAGCAACGCCAGTACCAGCAGCGACAGGGAGATGGCAGTGGTGTGCGCATTGAGGAAAGGGAAGAACTCCCATGCCTTTGAGCGGTACAGCAGCAGGAACATTCCCAGCAGGGTATCGATGGCGAGGAACACTCGCTGAATCAGTAGACGGCTGAGCGTTTTTTGGGTTTTTTTCAGTAAAGAGCGAGGAGACTCTGCTTCATCCCCTGAGACATCCTCCGATGGCTCCGGGGGAGACTCCTCAGGGGCGATCTCCACGATCCGAATGGGAGGCAGAGTGCCCTTCATGGGTTTAACTTTAACATCCTTGGAGGAATGGAAGATCTTTACGGGCTCATCGGAGGGCACGGGGGCGGGAGCGGGCTCGTCGGTCTGAATGGGAGTAAACACCTGTGTACTGTCCATGTCCGGCTTCTTGGGAGCTTGCTCCTCTGTTCCGAATTCTTTCAGAATATCTTCTAATCTATAGTCTCCGGACTCTGCCGGAGCAATATGAAGTTGATCCGGCTTGTGCTTCATGGGCTTACCCTCTTTGGCGGACTGCTTCGTAGAGCAGAATGGCAGCAGCGGCGGAGGCGTTCAGGGAGGAAATATGACCCTTCATGGGAATACTGACCTTGAAGTCACAGCTATCTGCCACAATGCGGCTCATTCCTTCGCCTTCGTTACCGATGACAATGGCAGCAGGTCCGGTCAGGTCCGTTTGATACAGGGCAGATGCACCCTCAGCAGCAGTGCCGTAGATCCAGACACCCCGTTCCTTCAGCTCCCGAATGGCAGAAGCCAAGTTGGAAACTCTGGCTACAGGCATATACTCGATGGCTCCGGCAGAGGCCTTCCCCACCACAGCAGTCAGTCCTACAGAGCGGCGCTTGGGAATGATCACACCGTGCGCTCCGGCACATTCCGCACTTCTGAGAATGGCACCTAAGTTGTGGGGATCGGTCAGCTCGTCACAGATGACCAGAAGGGGAGCTTCGCCCTTTTCTTCTGCTGCGGCAAGGATCTGATCAATGGTGGAATATTCATGGGCGGCAACAGAGGCGATGATTCCCTGATGGGCGCCTGTGGGGCTCATTTCATTGAGCTTCCGACGGTCAATGCGAACCACTACAGCACCTGCATCCTTAGCTTGTGCAGCCAGACGTCCCAGTGCCTTGTCCACATCTCCGTCAGCAAGGAAGACCTTGTTAATGGCTCTGCCGCTTTTCAGAGCCTCGGTAATGGCATTGCGACCCTCGATCAAGCCCTCGGAAGAGGCTTCATCCCGTTGATAATTGGTTTCTTTTCTCATAGTATCATTCTCCTGTTCGGCATTTCAATCTATTATATCAAAAAAAACGGAAATACACAATAGCGAACATGAATTCACAGAAAATTTACCCCGCACAGATTGCGTGAAGGGGAAAGTTGTGATATTATGACTTAATAAAAAGTATGTTTTATAGAAAAAGGAGCGTGATGGAATGTCCAATCCATCCAATGGCAACCGGAATACCGACCCCAATCGTGGGAAACAGAAGCTACCGTTCTTCGTGATCGCTGCCATCTGCATCGGTCTGTTCTTCATCAGCGGGCAGATGATGAATAAGCTGCTGGGAGCAGAGCAGAAGGAGGTCACCTACGATGTGTTCCTTCAGGCTGTAGAGGATCAGCAGGTCTACGAGGTGGAGCTGGCATATGAGACCATCTCCTACACCCGCAAGGATGATGATCAGAAGAACAGGACCATTTACTATACCACCCCTCTTCCCTACGTGGAGCTGACCAATCTGGTTCCTGCGCTGCGGAACGGAGAAGCCATTTTTTCCGGAAAGCTTACAGAGCAGAGCACATTTATGTATTTGTTACAAGGATTGATCCTTCCTCTGGGATTCTTGGGGATCACGATGCTGCTTATGCGTAATATTGCCAAGAAGGGTGGCGGCTTCGGCGGTATCGGCTCTGTTGGGAAGAGCAAAGCCAAGGTCTATATGGAGAAGGAGACCGGCGTCACCTTCCGTGATGTAGCGGGACAGGATGAGGCGAAGGAATCTCTGGTGGAGATCATTGACTTCCTCCACAACCCTCAGAAGTATACAGCGATCGGCGCCAAGCTGCCTAAGGGCGCTCTTCTGGTAGGCTCTCCCGGTACAGGCAAGACCCTTCTTGCCAAGGCAGTGGCAGGAGAAGCCCATGTGCCCTTCTTCTCCATTTCCGGCTCGGACTTTGTAGAAATGTTCGTAGGCGTAGGTGCAAGCCGTGTCCGTGACCTGTTTAAGGAAGCGGCAAAGGTGGCTCCTGCCATAATCTTCATTGATGAGATCGATGCCATCGGTCGCAGTCGTGACAGCCGTTTGGGAGGCAATGATGAACGGGAGCAGACCCTGAATCAGCTTCTGGCAGAAATTGACGGCTTTGATTCCTCCAAGGGTGTAGTCATATTGGCTGCAACCAACCGTCCTGAGGTATTGGATAAGGCATTGCTGAGAGCAGGCCGCTTTGACCGTCGGATCATCGTTGACCGACCCAATTTGGAGGGACGATATCAGACCCTGATCGTCCACACACGGAATATCCATCTGGCAGAGGATGTGGATCTGAAGAAGCTGGCACAGGCTACCGCCGGTGCAGTAGGCGCGGATCTTGCCAACCTGGTCAACGAGGCTGCCCTCCGTGCGGTCCGTATGGGGCGGAAGGCGGTAAATCAGGAGGATCTGCTGGTTTCCTTCGAAACAGTCATTGCAGGAACCGAGAAGAAGGGAACTGTTTTGACAGATATCGAGAAGCGGATCGTAGCCTATCATGAGGTAGGCCATGCTCTGGTGGCTGCTCTGCGGAAGCACACCCAGCCGGTTTCCAAGATCACCATCGTTCCCCACACCTCCGGGGCTCTGGGCTACACCATGCAGATGCCGGAGGAGGAAAAATTCCTGAATTCTAAGGAAGAGCTGCTGATCCAGCTTCAGACCCTCTTGGGTGGCAGAGCTGCGGAGCAGACGGTGTTCGGTATCCAAACTACTGGTGCGGCGAACGATATTCAGAGAGCTACGGAGCTTGCCCGTCGCATGGTGACCCAGTTGGGAATGAGTGACAAGATCGGGCTCATGTCCTTAGCTACTACCCAGAGTGAGTATCTGGATGGACAGAGCTATATGGATTGTGCACAGAGCACTGCTGCTGAGGCAGATCAGGAGATCCGCAGCATTCTGACCCAATGCTATGATCAGGCAAAGACACTGCTGACTGAAAAGCGAGAGCTTCTGGACGAGATCGCTCTGTACCTGCTCCAGAAGGAGACGATTACCGGTGATGAGCTTATGGCATATGTGAATGCGGACAGTCAGCGATTAACAGAAGGAGAATCAGAGAATGGATAAAATAAAGGAATATATCGGATCTGTTGATTTCGGGCGGATCGTCCCTGCACTGGTAGTCCTGCTTGTTGGGATCATAGTAGCGAAGCTGCTGCTGAAGCTTTTTGATCGGGCATTAGGGAAGTCGAAGCTGAACAAATCCATGTTCAGCTTCGTAAAGACCCTTATGCGCACGCTTCTTTATGCCATTGTTGTTCTGATCGCAGCAAGCTGTATGGGCATTGATGTGACTTCTCTGATCGCTTTGCTCAGCGTGGTATCTCTGGCAGTGTCTCTGGCGGTGCAGAATGCTCTGTCCAATATTGTGGGCAGCTTCAGCATTCTTGCCACCCAGCCCTTTAATGTAGGGGATCTTGTGCAGATCGGCTCGGACAGCGGTGTGGTAGAGGAGATCAGCATGAGCCATACCCGCCTGCTGGCTGTCGATGGCAGAACGATCTATATCCCTAACAGCGATGCCGCTGCTGCAAGGATCTGCAACTATTCTGTTGCAGGTCGGAGAAGGGTGGAGCTGTGCTTTACGGCAGCCTATGAGGATGATATTGATAAGGTCAAGGCTGCTGTGCTGAAGGCTGCCTCCCACCCCAAGCTCCTGACGGATCCGGAGCCTGTGGTGATCCTCAGTGCCTATCTGGATAGTGCCATTGAATACCAATTCCTTGGTTGGACAGCGGCAGGGGATTATTTGGAGGTCAAGAATTTCGTCAATGAGGCTGTAAAGCGGGAATTCGACAAGCAGCATATTTCCATCCCCTTCCCCCAAATGGATGTACATATCCAAAAATAAAAACATACATGTAGTGCTGTCCTTCTACAAAGTGCAAGAAGGACAGCACCTTTTTATGACCCACTGCCGTACGCCTTTGTTCCTTACTACCCCTTTTCAAGTTCCGATTTATCGCTATATCTATCCTATTTGTTCGTAGGGAACGGCCTGTGTGCCGTTCCGTAAGGTGTAGAAATTCGCAGGTGCAATTTTAGAAGAAATGAACCGCAAAACTTTTTATGTTTCCAATATTTTCACCTATTTACTATCATTGTTAACTTGCATGAATTAGGATAGTTCCCGGAACGGCACGCAGGCCGTTCCCTACGGTGTCGTACGGCAGGCTGTGCGATCGGAATTTTACATTTTTCGTTTTCAATTATCCATTCGATCCAAGGTCGCCATAAATCGGAGAGGGAGAAGCAGGGGAGAAGAATTCCGTACTTGCTATTTTTGGATACCTGTGATAAAATAATTAAAACTATAAACTGGAGAGGTATACGCATGAAGACTGATGTTTTAGGCGTACTATATGATAATGTGACCATGGAGGAGGCTCTGGAGAAGGGACGAGAGATCCTGACAGGGCACAAGACCTGCTACTGTGTGACTCCCAATGCGGAGATGGCATATGAGGCACTCCATGATGAGAGCTTCCGTGATCTGCTCAACGGTGCGGATCTTGTACTGCCCGACGGGGCAGGCGTGGTTCTGGGAGCCAAGCTCCTGAAGACCCCTCTGAAGCAAAAGGTTGCAGGGATCGAGTTTGCTCAGAATCTGCTGCCCATTATGGCTGAGCTGGGCACTCGTCTGTATCTGCTGGGCAGTAAGCCCGGTGTGGCAGAGTTGGCTGCGGAGAAAATGCTGCAGCAGAATCCCGATCTGATCATCTGTGGTATGTCTGACGGTTACTTTACTGATGAGAAGGAAGTAGTTGTAAAGATCAATGAAGCACAGGCAGATGCACTCTTTGTATGTTTGGGAGCTCCCAAGCAGGAGCACTTCATGCAGAAGCATCAGAAGGCTCTGGGCGTAAAGCTCATGTGTGGCTTGGGCGGTACGTTGGATGGGATCGCAGGTACAGTGAAGAGAGCCCCTCAATGGATGATCCGTCTGCAATTGGAATGGCTCTACCGACTGATCAAGGAGCCTCGCCGCTTTAAGCGGATGCTGCGCCTGCCAAAATTTATCTTCGCAGCACTGAAAAAACGAATGAAGGGGTAAGATATATGGGAAAGCTGATCGTATTCGAAGGAACAGACGGTTCCGGGAAGTCCACCCAGTTCGCTCTGCTGACCAAGCGTCTGCAGGCCATCGGGAAGGAATTCCGCACTATGGTGTTCCCACAGTATTCCGAGCCCTCTTCTGCACTGATCCGTATGTATTTAGGGGGAGAGTTTGGTTCCCGTCCTTCGGATGTCAATGCCTATGCAGCTTCCACCTTCTATGCGGTGGATCGCTATGCAGCCTACCAGAAGGTTTGGGGCAGCTATTATAAGGAGGGCGGCATTATGCTGTCCGACCGTTATACCACCTCCAACGCAGTCCATCAGGGCTCTAAGGTGTCGGAGGAGGAACGAGGGGCATTTTTCCGCTGGCTATATGACTTTGAGTACGGGAAGATGGAACTTCCTCAGCCGGATCTCGTCATATACTTAGATGTTCCCACAGAGCTCACAGGACAGCTTATGCGAAAGCGTGAGGCTGCAACAAATACGAATGCGGACATCCATGAGCGGCATATGGATTATTTGCGGCTGTGCAGAAGCACCGGCTTAGAGGCAGCGGAATTTTACGGCTGGAACATCATCCGCTGTGCCAAGGATGGGAAAATGCGTTCCATTGAAGATATTCACAATGAGATCTTTGCTCTGGTACAGAGCTGTTTGGAGGAATAAGGATGGTATATATTGTACTTGGTGCCGGTTTTGAAGAAATGGAAGCGGTGGTTCCTTGTGATCTGCTCCGTCGTGCCGGCGTAGAGACACAGCTTGCAGGGATCGGCGGCACAGAGATCTTAGGCAGCCGTGGGATCACCGTAAAGGCTGACTGCACCGTAGAAGAAGCCAAGTGGGAGCAGGCAGATATGATCGTGCTTCCCGGTGGCTTGGGTGGAGTGGAGTCCATTCTGAACTGTGAGACCGTCATGGAGGCAGTGAAGAAGGCGTATGCAGACGGTAGATCTGTAGCAGCCATTTGTGCAGCTCCTACCATTCTGGCGAAGCTGGGGATCACAGATCAGAGGAATGCCACCTGCTATCCCGGTATGGAGGAGGAGATGGGGCAGGCTCTCATGTGTGAGGTTGGCTGCGTGACAGACGGAAGGGTGATCACCGGCAGAGCTGCCGGATCTGCCTTTGAATTTGGCTTTGCTCTAATCGCTGCCCTGCGGGGAGAGGAAAAAGCAAAGCAGGTGGCAGCAGAGGTCGTTTATTCCTAAAAGGAGGAAGACTATGAACAACAATTACAGAGGGCAGAACGAGGAGAACAGAAATCCGAGGTTCTTTGACTTTGGAGATGATCCTGATCTGGCGGATTCTCCTTCTCTGGATGAGCTTCTGAATGATGTGAAGGCACAGCTGGGTGAGGACGAAGCGCAGGGCTATATTTACGATACAGCTCAAAGCAGGAATCCCTACGGTGCAAGCCGTGAGGGGGAAGCACAAGAGCCCTTTGAGCCGGATTTCGGTACAGCCTTCGGGGATTACGGCAGCTATGAGGAGGAGCCTGTTTCTCAGCAGTATGCACAGGAGCCCTATGGTCAATACGGGCAGCCTGAGGCGAATGCTTTTGAGGAAGAGGACTATGAGGATGACTATGAGGACGAGGATCCCGGCCCCTTCCCCAAGAAGCCTAAGAGCAAGCGGAAGAAGCGGATCGTTCCTCTCTTTGTGAAGGTTCTGCTTTATTTGGTTCTGGTTGGAGTGGGCTCCATCGGCTTGGGCTATGGTGTGTGGGAATGCGCACAGGATGTGCTGGCATTCGGTCGCTCCGATGAAGCTCTGACCGTTGTGGTCAACGAGGGAGACACGGTAGAGGACATTGGTCAGATGCTGAAGGAGAAGGGGGTCATCAAGTACCCTTGGCTCTTTAAGCTCTATTGCCAGTTTACGGAATCCATGGATAAGATGGATCCGGGCAACTATGTTCTCTATTATAATTATGATTACCATGCCCTTGTAGGGGGCATGGTAAAGCGTAGCCCCAATCGGATCACGGTTCGTGTGACCATTCCCGAGGGCTATACTGCAGCAAGGATCTTCTCTCTCATGGAGAGCAAGGGTGTCTGCACTGTGGAGGAGTTAGAGGACTGCGCATCCCGCTTTGCCTTCGATTACTGGTTCCTTGAAGATATTCCTTACGGTTCTCCCAACCGTCTGGAGGGCTTCCTGTTCCCGGACACCTATGATTTCTATGAGAATGATGACCCGGATCGTGTGTTGGACAAGCTGTTGAGTAACTTCAAGCGGAAGTTCTCCGAGAAGGCACAGGAGCAGTTGGAGCTGCTGAATACCAAGCTGGCAGAGCGTTGGGCAGCTGCAGGCTATGACGAGACCTATATTGCGGAGCATCGCTTCGGTATGTACGAGCTTATGACCGTAGCCTCCATGATCGAGAAGGAGACTGCCGGCGTAGCAGAGAGCGGCAAGATCGCATCGGTGATTTATAACCGTCTGTGCAAGCCTGCGGATTATCCCTACTTGAACATTGACGCAACGGTGGTTTATGCTCTGGGCGGTGTAGATCATCCTCTGACCTATGAGGATCTGGAGATCGACAGCCCCTATAACACCTATAAGCGGACAGGACTGCCTGCAGGACCTATTTCCAATCCCGGTCTGAACAGCATTACCGCAGCCCTGAATCCCACGGATACCAATTACTATTACTATGCTCTGGACAAGGATACAGGATTCCATTACTTCTCCAAGACTGCCAGCGAGCATGAGAACTTCTTGGAGGGACAGAACGGATGAGAATACCTGAATTATTAGCCCCTGCAGGGGATATGGAACGGCTGAAAATGTCTGTGCTCTACGGAGCTGATGCAGTCTATTTGGCAGGGACAAGCTTCGGTATGCGTTCCTTTGCAGGGAACTTTAGTCCTGAGGAGCTGCCTGAGGCGGTACGCTTCGCCCATGATCACGGGGTCAAAGTCCATGTGACCGTCAATACCATGCCCCGTGGCAATGAGTTGGGTGGACTTCCTGCCCATTTGGAGCTGCTGAATGAGGTGGGCGTGGATGCCCTGATCGTAGCGGATCTGGGTGTCTTCCGCATGGCAGAAAAGTATGCACCCCACTGTGAGCGGCATATGTCCACGCAGGTCAGCATTGCCAATGCCAACTGTGCTACCGCATGGTATGAGCTGGGTGCAAAGCGTGTGGTTCTTGCCAGAGAGCTGAATCTGGAAGAGATCGCCGCCATTCGTCAGAATACGCCCAAGGAGCTTGAGATCGAGACCTTCGCTCACGGAGCTATGTGCGTATCCTACTCCGGTCGCTGCCTCCTGTCTAACTATATGACAGGCAGAGACAGCAATCGGGGTGCTTGCGCCCAGCCTTGCCGTTATCAGTATGCCCTTATGGAGGAGAAGAGACCGGGGGAATACTTCCCGGTCTTCGAGGACGAGAAGGGTACATACATTATGAATTCACGGGATATGTGCATGATCGACCACATTGATGACCTGATGAGGGTGGGCGTGGACTGCATTAAGATCGAGGGCAGAGCCAAATCTGCCTACTATGCAGCCATTGTCACCGGAGCTTATCGCCATGTGATCGACGATGTGGCAGCGGGCAGACCCATTGACCCTGTCTGGCGGGATGAGGTGGAGCATGTGAGCCACCGCCATTATTCCACAGGCTTCTTCTACGGAGAGCCGGGGCAGTATTTCGCCAATTCAAGATATATTCGGGACTGGCAGGTCTGTGCTATCGTAACAGACTGTGACGAGAACGGTCTTGCTACCCTGTCTCTGCGGAATAAGTTCAGTGCCGGAGATGAAATGGAAATCGTTGGTCCCGACCTGCGACCCTTCGCTCTGACGGTTCCCATGATGGAGGATATGGAGGGTAAGGCTCTGGAACAGCCCAGAACCCCTCAAATGCTCTTCCGTATGCAGCTGCCTAAGGCAGTGCCCCCCATGAGCATCCTCCGCCACAGCGTAGAGCTGTCGGCAAAGGATGTATAAGTGAATCACCCGAAAAGGCAGCAGGATCACACCCCTGCTGCCTTTTCTGCAGCTAACACTCCTCCTTCAAATTCCAATTTAGCGATCCGTTGGATCGAATGGAAAATTCCGATTTATCGAGCTGCTTCGTTCACCGCTGCGTAGGGGCGCGCATTGCGCGTCCGACAACCACCAAGAATTGGTGGTTGTGAAAAATGTTTCGTTTTT
>JAGBGB010000257.1 GCA_017936205.1 Oscillospiraceae bacterium | reverse complement strand
TTTATTGCAGGATGAATATCCTGCACCGCCTATGGCGGCAAGAACAGTATTACACGGCATTTCTTGGCGGCTTTGCCGCCATGCCGCTTACCAGCGGCATAATAAAACGGTTAATCCGTTTTATTAGAAATAAGTATAAGAGAGAGGAGACCCTTGCTATGCTGGAACCAAGTGTGATTCGGAACTACATTTCAATCTTACAGGAGGAGTTGGTGCTTGCCACGGGCTGCACAGAGCCCATTGCCATTGCCTATTGTGCGGCTAAGGTGCAGAGCCTTTTGGGCTGTGCTCCGGAGAAGATCACGGCTGTGCTCAGTGGTAATATTCTGAAGAATGTAAAAAGCGTAGTCGTTCCCAATACAGGAGGCAGGAAGGGGATTCGTCCTGCCATTGCCGCAGGTATGGTGGCAGGGGATGAGAGCAAGGATCTTCAGGTCATTGCTTCGATTCCGGAGGATCGTTTCCCGGAGATCGATGAATTTTTGGAAAGCGTTCCCATTCATATTTCTTGCAGTGATTCTCCCTGTAAGCTGGACATTGATCTGACCGCCTATTCCGGGGAGCACATGGCGAGGGTGCGGATCACCAATCACCACACCAACGTTGTCCACATGGAGAAGGATGGACAGATCCTTCTCAGCAGTCCCATTGTGGATGCCGCAGAGGAGCAGCTGACAGATAAGAGCTGTCTGAATGTGGAGGACATCGTTCGCTTTGCTGACATTGTTCCCCTTGGGGATGTAGAGCCTATGCTGCAGCGGCAGATCGACCTGAACTCTGCCATTGCGGAAGAAGGTCTCCGTGGAACCTGGGGTGCGAAAATCGGACGAATTTTACTGGAGGATTATGGGGATGATATTAAGCAGAAGGCAAAGGCCTATGCTGCAGCAGGTTCCGATGCTCGTATGAGTGGCTGCGAGATGCCTGTGGTCATCCTATCCGGCTCCGGCAATCAGGGGATCACTGCCTGTATGCCTGTGGTGGCCTACGCCAAGCATATCGGAGCAACCAAGGAGCAGCTTTGTCGTGCTCTGCTGGTATCCGATCTGGTGACGATCCACCAGAAGACCGGCATCGGTCGGCTGTCTGCCTACTGCGGAGCCATTTCTGCCGGCGTAGGCGCAGGAGCAGGGATCTGTTACCTGCTGGGTGGCGGCTACAGTGCAGTATCTCATACCATCGTCAATGCAGTAGCCATTCTGTCCGGTACCATTTGCGATGGGGCCAAGCCCTCCTGTGCTGCTAAGATCGCTGCTGCGGTGGATGCAGGCATTATGGGCTATCGGATGTACCTCCACCACAAGGAGTTCCGAAGCGGGGAGGGAATCGTCGCAGCCTCTGTAGATGATACCATCGCCAATGTAGGTATGCTGGCACAGCAGGGAATGCAACAGACCGACCACACCATACTGCGAATTATGCAGAATGAGGAATGTATGTAAAATCCAATAATTGAAAGAAAATTCTTTTGAAATTCCTTTAAATTCTCGTCATAAATCCGTAACATTCCGGATTTATGCTGATAATACAAAGTCGGATGAGCCGACGGAATCTTTGGTGAATCATGAAAGGAGTGGCCCTTATGAATGACAACTCTCTTTTCCCAAATAAGGAAGCCCAAGAATCGGAGCTTGCTCCGGAAACCACAGCCCCTGTGATCTCGGAAGCCACGGCGGAAGCACAGGAGCAGCAGGCGACACCTTGGAGTGCAGAGCCCCTTGTTGAGCCTGTGACAGAAGAAGACCCCACACCTCAGTCTGCAGGAGAAACTCCTGCTCCCCAAGCCCCCGCATATCAGACGGTTCCATCCTCTGCAACAGAACCTGCTGCGCAGGTCTATGGGGAACCGCAGAATGCTCAGGTGCCACCGCAGAATTACTACAGTCCTTACGGGCAGCCGCCCGCACCTCCTTACGGCAGAGCGGTACCGCCCTATCAGCAGCCCGATCCCTATAGAACCCCTTACAGACAGCCTGCTGCTAACGGAAACGGTTACACTGTGCCACCGTCCCAGAACGGTTATGGAGCAGTGCCTCCTACAAGACCTCCCTATTATGGGGCACCGACCCCTCCCGCGCCTCCTGTTCCCCCTGCACCGAAAGCACCGAAAAAGAAGAAGGATCGGTTCAACTGGATGCTGGTCCTACTGATCGTAGGCTGCATTCTTATCGGAACTGTCAGCGGAATCTTGATCGCGAACTCTGTTATGGGTCCGGATGAGGATCGACCTAACGATCGTCCCTCCGCTTCAGATCCTGCGGAGCAGAAGCCCACTCAGGAGACCCAACGTCCCGAGACCACTCAGCCCACTCAGGCCACTCAGCCCAGAGAGACCCAGCCTCTTGCAACGGCGAGTGGAGAAGAAATGACTCTGAATCAGATCTACAATGAGAATGTCCCTGCCATCGTCGGTATTTCCAATCAGGGAACTGAGGTGGTATTCGGTCAGACCACTTCCACAGCCAGCGCCGGCTCCGGCTTCATCATTTCCTCTGATGGTGAGATTCTGACCAACTACCACGTGGTAGAGGGTGCAGAGAGCTTGACCGTTACTCTGTATGACGGCAGAGAATATGTTGCAACCCTCATTGGCTATGAGGCAGAAAGCGATGTTGCCCTGATCAAGATCGATGCAGAGAACCTTCCTGTATGTGCCATCGGAAACTCTGATGAGGTATTTGTTGGGGAACAGGTGGCTGCCATCGGCAATCCCATGGGCGAGCTGACCTACACCATGACTGTAGGCTATGTCAGTGCTATGGATCGCTTCGTCAACACGGATGGAACTCCTATTAACATGATCCAAGTGGATGCAGCTATCAACCCCGGTAACTCCGGTGGTCCTGTGTTCAACCTTTACGGTGAGGTTATCGGTATTGCAACCGCCAAGTATTCCGGCACCTTAGGTGGCGGTGCAACTTTGGAAGGCTTAGGCTTTGCCATTCCTATTAATGACATTGTAGAGATCTTGGACGACCTGCGGATCAACGGCAGAGTGCCCGATCGTGCCTATATGGGCGTTATGGTCAGTATGCTGCCTCTGGATAAGGAAACCTACGGCATTGATCACGGTGTATTTGTTCAATCTGTTGAGGAAGACGGCAGTGCCTTCAAAGCAGGCATTCAGGCAAATGATATTATCCTGAAGATCGGAGATGTAGAGCTGAATGCTTACGAGAATCTCCAGCAGACCCTGAGAAAATATCGTGCCGGAGACGAGACCACCATTACCATCTATCGTGACGGTGAGACTCTGACCCTGCCTATTACCTTCGATGCAAAGCCCGAAACCACTGAGCCCGTAACGGAGCCCGTTCCCGAAGCAAGCAATCCCACGGAGCCTAACGGTTCCGATGAGCCTCAGGAGGGTGAGAACCCCTGGGAGACCTTCCCCTGGGATGAGTACCCCTGGAATCAGTTCCCCTGGGGAGAATTCGGCGGCTGATCCGTAAAACTCTTTTCTCATACCCTCTCCTTCCCAAAGCCCTCTGTCGGTTCGTTATCGACAGGGGGCTTCTGTTTTGTGCTCTTGCTTGACAGAGAATGAAGAATATGATACCATTCAAAGTGTGGGAATGAAAAGCATGGAGAATGCTTCCGTAAAAATCACAGGAGAAGGAGCATGCTTAATGGAAGAGAAAAATATGGAGAAGTATCAAATTTATAAGGATATGATGGAGAATCTCAAGAAGGCTATGACTGCCGGATTCTACTATCAGGCTATTTTTATCGAGTACGCAATTCTGGAGGATCGCTTTACTTCCGCCCTCCGCTGTGCCGGAGTAAAGTATTTGAACAAAAACGGGAGAGAAATCGATATGTCTTACAAGTTAGGGAAGCTCCGAGGAAATGCGGAATTCGCAATCCCGTATGTCCGTAAGAGACTGCCTCTTGAACTGCTGGATGAGGTCGAAGCGTGGAAAAAAGAGCGTGACAAGCTGATTCATAATTTGGCAAAGATCCCCTATAACGATAAAGCGGTGGAGGCTGTAGCTGTCAAGGGTCAGGATCTGGTAAAGCTCTTGGACAATAGAATTAAAAGTGTAAACAACTACTATAAGAAACAACATCCCTGACCGCAGCGGAGGAAGGTTGGCAGTCGGAAAGGAGAGGGAGGAGAAATGGCATTTGACCTATCGGAGCCGCTGGTGATCGGCATCAGCTCTCGGGCATTGTTTGATCTGGAATATGAGAATCAAATATTTGAGGAACAGGGTTTGTCGGTTTATGAGACTTATCAGGTAGAGCATGAGAAGGTAGTGCTGCGTAAGGGCTCTGCCTATCCTCTGGTGGAAGCCTTTCTGGGGCTGAACCGTTTGCAGGAGGACGGACGGCTGGTGGAGGTCATCGTCATGAGCCGCAACAGTCCTAATACCAGCCTGCGGATCTTCCATTCTATTGATCATTATGGGCTGGATATCTCCCGGGCGGCTTTGACCGGTGGTGGCTCCATTGCGCCCTACTTACATCCCTTCCGCACAGATTTGTTCCTGTCTGCCTACAGACCGGATGTGCAGCAGGCCATTGACAGCGGAGTGGCTGCCGGCTTGATCCTGACAGAGGGAGCCTATGAACGGGAGAAGCCTATGAAGCAGATCCGCATTGCCTTCGATGGAGATGCGGTGCTCTTCAGCTCCGATTCCGAGCGGATCTACCAGAAGGAGGGCTTAGAAGCCTTTACAGCACACGAACGGGAGCGAGCGGATATTCCCATGGGAGAGGGACCCTTTGCCAATTTCCTGCGAACCCTCGCTCATATTCAGGAACGTTTTCCGGATCAGGACACAGCTCCCATCCGTACCGCTCTGGTTACTGCCAGAAGTGCTCAAACTCACGAGCGGGCCATTAAGACCCTGCGCCAGTGGGGGGTTCGTGTGGACGAGGCATTTTTCTTAGGCGGTGTCAGCAAGAAGGATGTGCTGTCTGCTTTCGGCGCCCATATTTTCTTCGATGACCAATACACCCACGCCGGTCCCGCCTCCCAAGTCGTCCCCTCCGCCCTCGTCCCCTATCAAGAAGGCAAAGACCCCAAACGCTGACAACAAGACAAATTATGTAAACCAATACACCCCCTCGTCAAAATTCCGATTTATCAACGAGTGTTCCCTACGGTGGCATACGATAGACTGTGCGCTAAATTCCGATTTACCGCACTGCTTCGTTCACCGCTGCGTAGGGGCGCGCATTGCGCGTCCGACAACCACCAAGA
>JAGBGB010000256.1 GCA_017936205.1 Oscillospiraceae bacterium | reverse complement strand
TTTATTGCAGGATGAATATCCTGCACCGCCTATGGCGGCAAGAACAGTATTACAGGTTATTTCTTGGCGGCTTTGCCGCCATGCCGCTTACCAGCGGCATAATAAAACGGTTAATCCGTTTTATTAGAAATAAGTATAAGGATAATGTGCTGTATCCCATGATAGAAAAATTATGGGATACAGCACTTTCTATTTTTCCTTCTCTGATGAGTGGGAAGAAAAGACACTTGCTATCCTGTCGATTTATGGTATAATGAATGTGAACAAATTGTAAATTGGTGGATACTTGTTATGAAAATCATAAGATCGAAAAGAAAACTGTTCTTATCCGTAGCGCTGTTTTCTGTACTGCTGTTGCTGTTATTCCTGCTGTCCGGAGGGATCGTGCCCTTGATAAAGGAGCTATTTGCAGGAGAGCTTAGCAACGAGGAGCTGCGAGATCGGCTGATGGATCTGGGGCTTCAAGGCTATGCGACCATTGGGATCCTGTCTATGCTTCAGGTGGTGTGTACGGTGATCCCTGCTGAGCCCATACAGGTTCTGGCAGGACTGGCCTTTGGCTTCCCTGTGGGCTTGCTCTGCTGTACCGTCGGCGTGCTGGCAGGCAACACGGTGATCTTTGCCCTGTACCGTTGCTTCGGGAATAAGCTGCGAGAGTATTTTGTGAAGAATTTGGCTTTTGATTTTGGAAAGGCTGCCAGCTCCACCAGAATCACTGCGGTAGTTTTCCTGCTGTACTTTCTGCCTGCCATTCCCTATGGTATGATCTGCTTCTTTGCTGCAGCAGTGGGGATGAAGTATCCCAGATACATTACGGTGACCCTGCTTGGAGCGATCCCTTCCATCTGTATCGGAGTGGGACTGGGAAATATGACCCTTATGGCATCCTGGGTCCTGTCCCTGTGCGTCTTTGTGGTCGTCGTTGGCCTGCTGATCCTCGTGTCTATGAAACGGGAGTGGATCTTTGCCAAGGTCAATGCCTTCGCAGCTAAGCCTCCCTATTCCTCTAAGACCACTGTTCGACCCTGTAGTCGTGTGATCCTGCTGCCCCTTTATGTCTGTGTTCGGGCGTATTTCTTTTTTCGGGGGATTCGGGTGAAAGCAGTGAACAAGCTGGGTAGAGAGCCGGAAAAACCCTCTATCGTCCTGTGCAACCACGGCTCTTTTATCGACTTCCTATATGCAGAAAGTCTGCTGCTGAAAAGCAACCCCAACTTTGTGGTAGCCCGTCTGTATTTCTACCATAAGCTCTTGGGAGGCTTGCTCCGGAGACTGGGCTGCTTCCCTAAGAGTATGTTCCAGCTGGATCTGGAGAGCACCAAGAACTGCCTCCGTGTTTTGAAGAACGGCGGTGTTCTGGCAATGATGCCGGAGGCTCGTCTGTCTACTGCAGGTCGCTTCGAGGATATTCAGGAAGGAACCTATCCCTTCCTAAAGAAGTCCGGAGTTCCTGTATACTCCATTAAGATCTCCGGTGATTATCTGGCAAATCCTAAGTGGGGAAGAGGCATGCGCCGAGGCTCCCGTGTGGAAGCGGAGCTGGATCTGCTGTTTCGTCCGGAGGAGCTGAAAGCTCTGTCTATAGAGCAGATCGCAGAAGCGGTGGAACAGCGGCTGTATTATGACGAGCATCGATGGCTTGAACAACGTCCGAAGCTGTATTACCGCAGCAAGAGAATGGCAGAGGGTCTGGAAAACATTCTAACCACCTGTCCAAAATGCGGGAGAAAATTCACCCTTACCGCAAAAAAAGCAGAGCTGTTTTGCGAGTACTGCGGTCGCCTGACAGCGGTAGATCAAAGATATGCCTTTGAAGAAGGGTTCCCCTTCCGTCATCCGGGGCAGTGGTATGAGAAGCAGAGAGAACTGCTGAAGGAGCAGATCCTAAAGGATCCTGACTATGCACTGGAATCTGCTGTTACTCTGCGGCTCCCTTCTCAGGACGGAAAGTCCCTGACCAGAGCTGCGGGAGAGGGAGTCTGTACTCTGGATCGTTCCGGTCTGTGCTACAAGGGAACTATAGACGGAGAGAGCTGTGAAAAGCACTTCCCGCTAGAAAAAATCTACCGTCTGCTCTTCGGTGCAGGAGAGAACTTCGAAACCTATCAGGGCAGTGATATTTTCTACTTCGTTCCTGCTGAACCAAGATCTGCGGTGGAGTGGTATATGACTTCTATGATCTTGTACGACGCATTGGTAAAGTGACCTGCCAAAAAGGAGAAATACCATGGAAAAGATTCAGGAAAACAGACCTGTAGAACCCAAAGAGAAGGAACAGGCCTTCTCCAACATCAGCCTAAAATCCTTTATAACAGTGGTGTTGGTACTGCTGAGTATTCTGGGTGCCTGTGCTCTGCTGTCCTATGCGATCCCGAAGGGTAGCTTCCTGCGAGATGCAGAGGGGGTCATTGTGACGGGAACCTATACCAAGGGTACTGTGGAAGGGATCGCTCTGTGGCGTGTAGTCACTGCTCCCTTCAGAGTGTTTGCCTCTGAGGATGCCCTGACCATCATTATGATCAGCCTGTTCCTGCTGATCATGAGCGGTATTTTTAATCTGCTGGAAAAGACAGATGGAGTGCGGATCTTTATTTCCCGAATCATTGGGAAGCTCCAGGGTCGTCGGGCTCCTGTGATCTGCTGTACGGTACTGATCTTCATGCTCTTCGGCAGCTTCTTTGGTATGTTTGAGGAGCTGGTGACCTTGCTTCCCATTATGATCGTCTTTATGCTGTCTATGAAGATGGATACCATGATGGGCTTGGGGACCTGCCTTCTGGCAGCTTGCTTCGGCTTCTCTGCTGCCATTACCAATCCCTTCTCTGTGGGCTTGGCAGCTCAGTATGTACATATGAGTCCTTCAGAAGGACTGTGGCTCCGCCTGGTATTCTTCGGTCTGATCTATGTGACGGTGTGCGGCTTCCTGCTGCTGTACGGGAGGAAGCTCCAACGAGATCCCAAGCTGTCTGTCAGCTATGAGGTGGATCGGGAGAAGAGGGCTGCTCTGTCCCTTAGCTCTCAGGAGCTGAGCAAGCAGGAGCTCCGCAGCTATCGTATTTACGCCGGTTTCTTTGCCATTCAGGCAGGGGTGCTGCTTCTCATTGCCTCCGTGCGAGCCATTGCAGCTCTGGCGATCCCCATTCTTGCAGCAAGCTTCCTGATCTTCGGCTTAGGTGCCGGGCTTCTGGTAGCGAAGAAGCCGAAGGAGGTGTTATCCTACTTCGGAAAAGGTGCTGCTGCCATGCTTCCTGCGGTGCTGATGATCGCTCTGGCTTCCTCTGTGAAGTTGGTCATGACGGAAAGCGGCATTCTGGACACCATTATGCACTTTGCCTTAGAACTGTTGGAAGGGAAGAGCAAGTTCTTAGCCATTGTACTGATCTATGTCCTGATCCTGTTCTTGCAGCTGTTCATTGGCTCCGCTTCTGCGAAGATCGTGCTGGTCATGCCCATCGTCATGCCCATTGCTATGGCTCTGGGGATCTCTCCTGCGCTGGTGATCTTGACCTACTGCATGGCAGACGGCTTCTCCGATGCCATCATTCCCACCAACCCCGTCCTGCTCATTGGTCTGTCTATGGCAAATGTTTCCTACGGAAAATGGGTCAAATGGACGTGGAAGCTTCAGTTATTCGTTTTTATCCTGACCATTCTGATCCTGTTCTTCGGTGTTGCTATAGGATATTAACAAATCGCCATTGCAATTTTCTATTCAGGTTATAACCTTTCATAAGCAAACCGCTATATAGCAAGGTCTTCAGCGAAAATCATGGGCTGTAGGGGCGAAGCTGCGTCTTCGCCCGTAGCACTACGATTTTGAACCATACCCAAAAAGAACGATGCTCTTTGCCTTTCGGTAGTTTCTCGGGCGAAGACACAGCTTCGCCCCTACGCACGGTGCAGTCTTTTGCTTGCGAGCAATACCATATTGGGTAGTAAGCTTAAGAAAGGTGATAGCCTAATTTTCTATTTGTGTATAAGAACAAAAAGAGGTTGCCTCGATCATGCTTCACAGCATAAGAGGCAACCTCTTTTGGTTTATTCGATTCCAAAAAGAGTTTTTGCGTTTTGAGTGGTTTGGTAGCCTGCTTCTTCCGGGGAGATGCCCTTGAGCTCTGCGATTTTTGCAGCCACCAGAGGTACAAGTCGGCTGTCATTCCGACGGCCTCTGTAGGGTTCCGGAGCCATGTAAGGGCAGTCGGTCTCAATGAGGATCTGTTCCAGAGGAACCGCCTGCACTGCCTCTAAAGCCCGACGGGCATTCTTAAAGGTTACCACACCGGTAAAGCCCAGATACCAGCCTCTTGCAGTGAGCCATTTCGCCAGTTCTGCACTACCTG
>JAGBGB010000255.1 GCA_017936205.1 Oscillospiraceae bacterium | reverse complement strand
CAATGCCGATCCGCGCCTCTCTGGCAGGGACGAAGGAGCCGATCTGGGCCATAAGGGCAATGAGCGCCACCTGACGCATATAAGTAGATTTACCTGCCATATTGGGGCCGGTAATAATGGCGCAGCGGTTATGCTCTGTATCCAGCAGGGTGTCATTGGGGACGAAAAGACTGTCCTTCAGCATCTGCTCTACCACCGGGTGGCGACCATCCTTAATGGTAATGGTATCGGACAGATCCACCTCCGGGCAACAGTAGTTGTTCCGCACAGCCAGCTCCGCAAAGTCAGACAGCACATCCAGACAAGCCACCGCTCTGGCAGTTCGCTGGATCCGTTCCGCCTGACTTGCCAACTGCTGCCGAAGAGCTGTAAAGATCTCAAATTCCAAGGTCACGATCCGTTCCTTGGCGGTCAGAATGGTAGCCTCTAACTCCTTCAGCTCCGGGGTAATGTAGCGCTCCCCGTTGGCAAGAGTCTGCTTACGGATGTAGGTTTCCGGCACAAGGGACACCTGCCCCTTGGCAACCTCTATATAATAGCCAAACACACGATTGTATCCGACTCGCAAATTTTTAATACCTGTTTTTTCTTTTTCCTCCGCTTCGATTCGGGCTAAGGTGCCCTTACCGCCGCTGAGAATATCCTGCAGCTGATCCAGCTCCTCATTACAGCCCGGTCGAATCAAGCCTCCGTCCCGAAGGGTCAGAGGGGCATCCTCCCGAATGGTAGCCGCAATGGCATCCCGCAGATCGCTGAGGTCGTCCATTTCCTGCTGCAGAACTGCAAAAAGGCTGCCCTCAAAGCGGCCTGTGGCAGCCCGAAGCTCTGTCAGAGGACGGCAGCCGGATTCCATAGACAGCAGGTCTCTTGCATTGGCAGTTCCTGTGACCACACGAGCTAAAACTCGCTCAAAGTCACTGATCCCTCCCAGCAGCTCCAGCACCTCCTGACGGAGAACAGTGAAGCGGGTCAGCTCACGAACCGCATTCAGGCGTTGCTTGATCCGCTTAGGACTGAGGAGGGGCTTTTCCAGCCAGCTACGGAGCATACGACTGCCCATAGCAGTGCGGGTCTTGTTCAGCACCCACAGAAGGCTCCCTCGCTTCTCCCCCTGCAGGGTCTCTGTCAGCTCCAAATTTCGCCGAGCTGCCAGATCCAGAGCCAAGAAGCTGCCGCTAACATAGAATTCCAGATCCCGAATATGGAACAGGTGGATCTTATGGGTCTCCCGAAGGATCCGAAGCAAGCCACCGATGCAGCGGCATACCAGAGGATGCTCTTCGAGACCCAGCCGTTCTAAGGGTCGGTCAAATTGATTCTCTACAGATCTTCTGCTTTCCTGCTCCTCGAACAAAGCAGGGTCCCCTGTATCTACGCAGCAGTGAATCTTCTCCCGTAGCACAGAAGCAAACAGGGCCTCCGCCTCCGGGCTCAGCAGTGCCTCTGAGGGTGCAAACCGCCCCAGTTCCGACAGAGCCTGATCCGGCTCTGCCACCTCCGTGGCATAGAAATCACCTGTGGAAATGTCGCAGAAGCCCAGAGCGATCTGTCCCTGCTCTGCCAGCACGCAGGCGTAATAATTATTCCGACTCTCGTCTAACATGGAGCTTTCCGTTACAGTGCCGGGGGTAACGATGCGGGTGATCCCACGCTTCACCAAGCCCTTGGCAGTGGCAGGATCCTCCATCTGCTCACAAATAGCCACCTTATACCCACGAGAAACCAAACGAGCAATGTAGCCCTCACAGGAGTGGTAGGGCACACCGCACATAGGGGTCTGATCCTCCTTCTCCTTGTTCCGATCCCGTGTGGTCAGAGCTAAATTCAGCTCCTTTGCAGCGATCTTGGCATCCTCGAAGAACATTTCGTAGAAATCTCCCAAACGGAAGAACAGGAGGCAATCAGGGTTTTGTTCTTTGATTTCAAAATATTGCCGAAGCATGGGTGTCATTTCTGCCATAGAAATTCGACCTCTTTCTAAGATTTATTCAAGCTCTCCCACGAGGCTCCAAGTGGTGCAATCCGTAATGGTCACATTCACAAACTGTCCCAGAAGCTCATCCGAGCCCTCGAAGCGAACCAATCTGCCCCCGTCTGTGCGGGCAGTGAGCTTGTCCCCATCCCGACCATCTACCAGAACGGTCACGGTCTTACCGATGTAGGAACGGTGCTTCTCCTCAGAGATCCGATTCTGCAGCTCTACCAGACGGTCAAAGCGGCGATTCTTCTCTGCCTTAGGCGTGGGATCCTCCATAGAAGCAGCAGGGGTGCCCCCTCTGGGGGAGAAAATAAAGGTAAACAGGGCATCATAACGCACCCGTTCAATGAGCTTCAGAGTGTCTTCAAATTCTTCCTCCGTCTCTCCGGGGAAGCCTACAATCACATCACTGGTCAGTACCAACTCCGGCATCAGGCTCCTGCCGTAATCCACCAGCTCCAAATACTGAGCAGAGGTGTAACGGCGGTTCATAACCTTCAGCACCCGATCATTGCCGGACTGGAAGGGCAGATGGAACTGCTTGCAGATCTTGGGATATTTGGCAATGGTGTCGAAGAGCTTCCGACTGGCATCCTTGGGATGGGAGGTCATGAAGCGGAGGCGGAAGTCTCCCTCCAACTGAGCCACCTGTGCCATCAGATCCGCAAAGTCAATGCCTAAGCCCAGATCCTTGCCGTAGGAGTTCACATTCTGTCCCAGGAGAGTGATCTCCTTATAGCCGGCGGCAATGACTTCCTTGCATTCCTTAATAATATCCTCAGGCTGGCGGCTCCGTTCCCGTCCACGGACATAGGGAACGATGCAGTAGGAGCAGAAATTATTGCAGCCGTACATCACAGAGACCCATGCCTTCAGCTTGTTGCCACGGAGAACGGGAATATTCTCTGCAATGGAGCCTGCCTCGTCCGCAACGGCGAAGACTCGCTTCCCGGTGGTCAGAACACGGAGCAGCAGCTCCGGGAACTCCCACAGATGATGGGTGGAGAACACACCATCCACATGAGGATAGGAGTGCTTAACTCGATCAGATACTGCAGGCTGACCCATCATGCAGCCACAGAGGAAGATCTTCTGCCGAGGGTGCCGGCGCTTGGTGTGCGTCAAGGCTCCCACATTGCCGAAGACACGCTGCTCTGCGTGCTCCCGAATGGCGCAGGTGTTCAGGACGATCACATCCGCCCCTTCCTCCGTATCTGTCATTGCATAGCCGGAAGCAGCCAGCATACCACGGATCCGCTCAGAATCCGCCTCATTCTGCTGGCAGCCATAAGTATCCACAAAGGCAACAGGGCGGATCCCCTGCTGCATCCAGTATTCCTTGATCTGCTCACAGGCAGCCTGCTGCTGCGCAAGCTGTGCCTCTGAGATCACAGTAGTTTTCTGTTCCAAAAAGCATCCCTCCGGATGATAATATTTCATTTTATTATAACATTTTTGTTTCCATTTTGCAAGCCATCGGAAAGAAAAACCCCTGTAAAATCGGAAAGAAAAACCCTGTAAAATCCTCCCCCAATCCAACTGTCATCTCCCATCACCGCACAGAAAACAGCCCCCCACCCCCGAAGCTGTCAAATTCCAATTTGTCGCACTGCTTCGTTCACCGCTGCGTAGGGGCGCGCATAGAACGGGTATAGCAATTACGCAGGATCGTGCTCCTGCTTCGTTCACCGCTGCGTAGGGGCGCGCATTGCGCGTCCGACAACCACCAAGAATTGGTGGTTGTGAAAAATATTTCGATTTTTGGAGAAATTACATCATTTTCGGT
>JAGBGB010000254.1 GCA_017936205.1 Oscillospiraceae bacterium | reverse complement strand
TCACAGCCTGTCCACTGTACAAAAGTCTCTCATATCGCACCACAAAGCCGGAGACGGTTGACCCGTCGCCGACTTCGCAGATCTGAGCACCTTGTAGCTCATAGGCTGGTTCGCCGGAAAACGCCCTCGGAAGCAAATACCCGGCAAGGATCAGAGCAAACACTCCTGTCAGCAGCTTAAAGAACAAAGCACCCCGTTTATCCATTTCTTCCGTAAATTACTGCTGGAAGCGTACAGGCTGCAGGGGAACCATCGTAGAGATGGCATGCTTATAGATCATCTGCTGCTTTCCCTCAGAGCTGAGAACCACCACAAAGTTGTCAAAGCCGGTGATGATCCCCTTCATCTGGAAGCCGTTCATTAAAAATAGGGTAACGGGAGTGTGCTCCTTGCGTACCTCGCTCAGAATCAGATCCTGCAAAGTTTCTGTGTTAGACATATATAAGTACCTCTTTTCTTTGATGTAACCCTTTGGGTACTTATATTATATAAATTATGCCTTGTCGAATGTGGACAAAATCGATACAGTTTGTAAAAAAACTTTTTCAAAATTTGGTTCATCCTCCAGCATAAGCCAATTCACTGCCGGATTACGATAGAACCAAGTCCTCTGCCGCTTGGCATAGCGACGAGAGGAACGCTGAATGGTCTCCTTCGCCTCCTCCAAGGTGCAGCTTCCCTGCAAGTAGCCTACCAGCTCCTTGTAGCCAATGGCTTGCATGGCAGTGGCTGTATCAGGGATGCCCTGAGACAGAAGCTGCTGCACCTCCTGCGCCAAGCCCTGCTCCAACATCCGCTCCACACGGCGGTCAATACGGGAATACAGCGCTTCTCGGTTTACATAATCCAAACCGATCCATAGAGGTTTGTATTTGGGAGGCTTGCTTTGGGTCTCTAAATTATGCTGGGTCATGGTCTTTCCGCTTTCCAGATAAATTTCCAGAGCACGGATCACTCGCTTCTCATTGGAGGGGTGGATCCGTTCAGCGGATTCCGGGTCTACGGAGCGAAGCTGCTCCATAAGAACCTCAATCCCCTGTTCCCTTGCGATTCGGGTCAGCTCCTCCCTTCTGCCGGTTTGAGGCAGGGGGGCAAACTCCCGTCCGCTGATCAGAGAATCTATATACAGTCCCGTACCTCCCACCAAAACCACAGGCTTATTCTGAGCCAAAAGGCTCTGCAGGATCCCGTCTGCCTGCTCTACATAGCGGCTGACAGAGAAATCCTCCCGGGGATCTGCCACATCGATCATATGGTGAGGGATCCCCTTCTGCTCCTCAGGGTCGGGCTTGGCGGTTCCAATATCCATCCCCCGATAGATCTGCATGGAATCGAAGGAAATGATCTCTGCGCCTAAATGGGAGGCTAATTCCACGGACAGTCGGGTCTTCCCCGATGCCGTGGGACCTACAATGGCAATCATCGTCTGCTTCATCGTTTAAACTGCCTTTCCAGCTGGGCTGCGGTCATAGTGATGCAAATGGGTCTGCCGTGAGGGCAGTATTTCAGTTCCTCGCGGCTGAGCACTTCCTTCACCAGGGCCTTCCGCTCTATCGCTCCGCTATGTTGACCGCCCTTAATGGCAGCCTTGCAGGCAATGGTATGGAGCAGATTGTCCCGAAGGGCTGAGGGCTCCAGTCGCTTCCCTGCCAGCAGATCACATGCTAAGAGATTCAGGGTAGCCTCTGCCTCCTCCTCGGGAATGTCCGAGGGGATCTGTCCGATGGCAAGGGTACCATCTCCATAATCAGACAGGGAGAAGCCCAGCTCAGACAGTGCCTCCTCATTCTCCAAAAGCACCGTCCCCTCCTCCCGCTCCGGTGTGAAGAGAATGGGAGTCAGGAGAAGCTGAGACATGATAGGTTCCTGAGAAGCACGGAGCTTCTCGAACAGGATCCGTTCATGAGCAGCATGCTTGTCAATGAGCAGCACAGTTCTGCCCTGTTCTACGATAATATAGGTGTCTAAAACCTCCCCCACCAGACGGTAGGGCTCCGGCTCCTGAGGCAGCAGTCCGGGCTCTTGAGCCAAGCTCTGTTCTGCCGCCCGCTGCGGCATGGGTTCCGGCTTAGGTTCCGGCTTAGGTTCGGACTTTGGCTCCGGTTTCGGCGCAGCCTTGACCCCATAGTCTGCTTGCTTCACGGGACTAACAGGGCGAGGTAAGGGGATCTCCGGGGCCTTAGGTGCTATGATCGGCTGGGGAATTACCGGTCTCTGTGGGGAGAATAATTGAGCTCCCACAGTTGGAGAAGGTGTGACCCTCGGGGTTTCGGTCACCGCCTTGGAGAAGCTGCGGTATTCCTCTGCGGTCATACTGCGGTAGAAGCTGCCCTTAGGGGCATTGAGCACCGCAGTACTTGATTGAGCAGAACTTCTGCCTTCCGGCTCCTGAGGCTGACGAGGCAGCTTCAGTTCGGGACGGTCGGGAGTCTTCTCAAGAGCCCCCTCCACTCCATAACGGATGGTATCGAACACATCCCGTTCATTGAGGAATTTCACCTCTACTTTGGCAGGGTGAACATTCACATCCACCAGATGTTCCGGCATCCGCAGGTGGAGTACACAGTAGGGGAAGCGTCCCACCATCATCCGATTGCGGTAAGCTTCCTCCAAGGCAACGGTCATACTCTTGGAGCGAACCAAACGACCGTTGACGAAGAAAATTTGAATACTGCGATTTCCACGGGTCGCCGTGGGCTTGGATACATAGCCGGAGAGGCTGTATTTATCCCAACGACTCTCCACGAGAACCATGTCCTTGGCAGTCTGCTTGCCCAAAATGGCATAGATGGCACTGTACAGGGAGCCGTCTCCATCCGTCTGCAGCTGCAGCTGTCCGTCACGGATCACACGGAAAGAGATCTCCGGGTGAGCCAGCGCCAGCTTCTGCATACTGCTGACCAGGGCTGAGGACTCGGCGGAGTCGCTTTTCATAAACTTCATTCTTGCGGGGGTATTATAGAATAGGTCACGGACGATCATGGTGGTTCCGTCGGGGCAGCCTGCCTCGCTGCGTTCCGTAACCACTCCCGCTTCTAAATGCAAGCCGACCCCAAAAGAAGCATCTGCAGTTTTGGTCAGCACATCCATACGGGATACGGAGCTAATGGCTGCCAGAGCCTCTCCACGGAAGCCAAGAGTCTGAATGGCTTCCAGATCCTGTGCCTCCCGCAGCTTGCTGGTGGCATGGCGGAGGAAAGCTGTTTCCAGCTGATCTCCAGGAATGCCACAGCCGTTGTCCGTGACCCGAAGGTAGGTCATACCGCCGTTCTGGATCTCTACGGTAATTTGGGTGGCACCTGCATCAATGGAATTCTCCACCAACTCCTTGGCGCAGCTTGCAGGTCGTTCCACCACCTCACCGGCGGCAATGAGGTCCGCCAGATGGGGAGATAATTGTTGAATTCTTGACATAGAACACCTCACAGAATGAGCATGGAGCTGACCAAGTTCAGCAGTGCGTGAACCACAATGGGTGCCCAAATGCTACGAGCCCTCTGGTAGCTCCAGCCAAGCATCAAGCCTGCAGGCAGATACTCCAAAAAGGAGATCAAGATCACCAGCCAGTGCTGCTGCCCAATATAGGACACCACATGGAGGGCGGCAAACGCTACCATAGATGCAATATATGCAGGTACAGGTCCCTTCTGCCGACACAGAGGTGCAAAGATAGCACCACGGAACAGCAGCTCCTCTACCACAGGCGCAAGGATCACCACATTGAGAACCATAGGCAGGCTATAGCTCCGAAGAAACAGATCAATGGTCTCCTGATTCATATTAGAGGGAGTCACAGGTAGGAACATTACCAAAGACTGCAGGAAATAGCCCCAAAGGTTATTCAGTCCATAGGCGCCTAAGAAGCCCCAGAAGCCTGTAAACAGCAGCAGAGGCATAGGCAGCTTGGAGCGATACAGGAACTTACGGAACACCAGCAGCACCAGAATGAAGCAG
>JAGBGB010000253.1 GCA_017936205.1 Oscillospiraceae bacterium | reverse complement strand
TGTCCCGAATTGCGTTCGGGACAGCCCCGCTGTATGGTGGTTTATTACTTCTTCTTTGTCAGGGCCTCGCGGATCTTTTCGCAGAGGACTTCTGCGGTGATGCCGTAGTGCTCCAGAACAGCGGCGGCGGTGCCGCTTCTGCCGAATTCGTCATTGACACCGTGGCGAACCAGAGGAGTAGGGCAATTCTCGGACAGGTATTCTGCCACTGCACCGCCCAGACCGCCGATGATGTTGTGCTCCTCGCTGGTGACGATGCAGCCGGTTTCCAGAGCAGCCTTCTTCACAGCCTCGCCGTCCAGGGGCTTAATGGTGTGCATATCAATGACACGGACAGAAATACCCTCGGTCTCCATCATAGCTCTTGCCTTCAGAGCCAGCTGTACGCACATACCCGTAGCAATCACGGTAACATCCTTACCATCAGCTAAGGTGGCTGCCTTGTCCAGCTCGAACTGATAGCCCTCGATCTCGTCGGTCACAGTTTCAACAGCTGCACGACCCAGACGGAGATAGGCGGGGCCCTCGTAGTTCAGCAGAGCTTCCACAGCCAGCTTCATCTCGTGACCGTCACAGGGGCAGACCACCTTCATATTGGGGATGGCACGCATAAGGGCGAAGTCCTCGTTGCCCTGATGGGTAGCACCGTCCTCACCCACAGACAGACCGCCGTGGGAGCCAACGACCTTCACATTCAGCTGAGGATATGCGATGGAATTACGAACCTGCTCCCAAGCTCTGCCGGAAGCGAAAATTGCGAAGGTATTGGTAAAGGGCTTATAGCCACAGGCAGCCATACCGGCAGCCACACCGGTCATGTTGCACTCAGCAATGCCCATATCGAAGAAACGCTCGGGATACTTGGCTGCAAAGCCCTTTGTCATGGTTGCATTTGCCAGGTCTGCATCAAATACCACCAGTTCGGGATACTTCTCTGCCAGCTCTACAAGAGCCTCGCCGTAAGCGGCACGGGTAGCGATCTTTCCTGCCATATTACTTTCCCTCCAATTCTGCCAAATAGGCTTCTACTTCGGTCTTAGCCTGCTCATACTGCTCATCATTGGGAGCCTTGCCGTGCCAGCCGTAGTTGTTCTCCATGAAGGAGACACCCTTACCCTTGGTGGTCTTCAGGATCAGCACAGTGGGCTTACCCTTTACAGTCTTTGCTTCCTCAAAAGCAGCCACCAGTGCATCATAATCATGACCGTCCACAACGATCACATTCCAGTTAAAGGCACGGAACTTCTCATCCAGAGGCTCAGAGGGCATAACATCCTTGGTTGCACCGTCGATCTGCAGACCATTCACATCCACCATAGCGCAGAGGTTGTCCAGACCGTACTTGGCAGCAGACATAGCAGCTTCCCAGATCTGACCCTCGGCGATCTCGCCGTCACCCATGGCGGCATAAACACGGTAGTCCTTCTTGCCGACCTTGCCGGCCAGTGCCATACCTACTGCAGTAGACAGGCCCTGACCCAGAGAGCCGGTAGACATATCTACACCACGGACATGACGCATTTCTGCATGGCCGGAGTAGTGACCCTTAATAGAACGGAAGAGCTTCAGATCCTCCTGAGGGAAGTAGCCACGGAGAGAGAGCACAGGGTACAGAGCAGGAGTGCAGTGACCCTTGGACAGGACGAAGCGGTCACGATCCGGATCCTGAGGCTTCTCAGGATCAATGTTCATTACATTGAAATACAGAGTGGTCAGAGCATCAATGATCGACAGACTGCCGCCAATATGGCCGGAGGAAGCAGTATGCACTGCATCCAGACCAAGGAGTCTTGCCTTGCTTGCCATAATGGCAAGCTGCTTTCCGTACAGTTTTTCCATATAATCGTTTCCTTTCCTTTATAAATACTCGATCAGAAGCTGAGTTTCTCTCGCAGGTAGTTCTTCAGCTCTGCAATGGGGATACGAACCTGCTCCATGGTATCTCTCTCACGGACGGTTACGCAGTTGTCAGCGGGGGTATTCTCGTCGCCCACAGTGGCGAAGTCCACGGTAATGCAGAAGGGCGTGCCGATCTCGTCCTCACGGCGGTAACGCTTGCCGATGGAGCCGGCATCGTCAAAGTCTACCATGAATTCCTTCTGCAGGTCACGGTAGATCTCCTCAGCAGCAGGGCTCAGCTTCTTGGACAGAGGCAGAACTGCAGCCTTGAAGGGAGCCAGTGCAGGATGGAAGCGAAGGACTGTACGCACATCGTCGTTGCCCTTCTTATCCTGTCCGACCACTTCCTCATCGTATGCATCTACCAGGAATGCAAGGAATGAACGCTCCACGCCCAGAGAGGGCTCAATAACATAGGGGATATAGTGCTCGTTCTTCTCCTGATCGTAATAGGTCAGATCCTTGTTAGAGGTGTTCTGGTGCTGGGACAGATCGTAATCCGTACGGTCAGCCACGCCCCACAGCTCGCCCCAGCCGAAGGGGAAGAGGAACTCGAAGTCGGTAGTTGCCTTGGAATAGAAGCACAGCTCATCGGGATCATGGTCACGGAGCCGCAGGTTCTCCTCCTTCATGCCAAGGCTCAGGAGCCACTGGCGGCAGAAGCCGCGCCAGTAAGCGAACCATTCCAGATCGGTTCCGGGCTGGCAGAAGAATTCCAGCTCCATCTGCTCGAACTCACGGACACGGAAAATGAAGTTGCCCGGAGTGATCTCGTTACGGAAGGACTTGCCGATCTGACCAATGCCGAAGGGCAGCTTCCGACGGGTGGTACGCTGCACATTGGCAAAGTTGACGAAAATACCCTGTGCAGTCTCAGGACGGAGATAAACGGTGTTCTTAGCATCCTCAGTAACGCCCTGGAAGGTCTTGAACATCAGGTTGAACTGACGAATGTCGGTGAAATTCCGCTTGCCGCAAGTGGGGCAGGGGATCTCGTGCTCATCGATAAAAGCCTTCAGCTCCTCGTTAGAGAAGGCATCGATGGGCTTGGGCAGCTCGGTACCGGTCTGGGCGCAGTAGTTCTCAATAAGCTGGTCTGCACGGAAGCGTTCCTTACACTCACGGCAATCCATAAGAGGATCGGAGAAGCCCCCAAGGTGACCGGAGGCGACCCAGGTCTGGGGGTTCATCAGG
>JAGBGB010000252.1 GCA_017936205.1 Oscillospiraceae bacterium | reverse complement strand
GTCACACAGATCAGCTCCTCTTCGGAACCTCGTTGCGCCTTAGTGCTGTACCAGTAGAGGAAGTCTGCTTGTGTAAATGCCTTACGGGTCGTGACCAGAGCTAACTTCTGGAATTCCTCTTCCGCGCCACGCTTCAGCACATCAATGAGATAATACATAAGCTTTTCGTCCAAGCTGCAGCAGTCTATAAGGACCTCATAAGCAGAACGGGGACCGTCGGGCTCTTGGATCTGAGGAGGAGCAGAGTCGTCTTCTTGGGGCGCCTCCTCAGGCATCTCGGTGCTCAACATAGCCTGCAGAGCTTCTACCAGATCCTCCTGACGGAAGCTGTCTAAATATTCCTGAGACAGCTCCTCACCATCCTGTGCGGCACATAGCTTCAGAAAGGAAGGAATGCCCATATCCTGAATTTGTGCCTGCAGCTCTCCGGCCTTCGCCAGAGGATCGGTTTGACTTAGGGTCATTCCTTGGGGAAGGGCTCTTTCGCCCTCATTAATTTGTTGAATATATAGAAAATATCGTTCAATTACTGTCATGGCATAACACCTCAACATAATTATACAACATTGGGCATTGAAAATCAACTGTACTTGACAGAAAAAATCATAAACTATATAATAAGTTCAAATAAAAATTACTATGGACTATGATAAGGTGGAGTGAATTATGACAATCCGTATTTCTTCAGACAGTACCTGCGACCTTTCTCCTGAGCTGATCCGACAGAATCAGGTCACGATCAAGCCCCTGATCGTCAATAAGGGGGACCAGAGCTATCGAGACGGCGTAGATATTACACCGGAGATGATCTATGAACATGTGGCAGCAGGGAATCCTCTGTGTACCACCTCTGCGATTCCTGTGGGTGAATATGAGGAATACTTTACAGAGCTGCGGAAGGACTGCGATGCTGTAGTGCACATTAGTTTGGGTTCCGGCTTCTCCTCCTGCTACCAGAATGCCTGCATTGCCGCACAGGAATTTGACAATGTGTATGTAATTGACTCTTGCAACCTTTCTACAGGCCAGGGACATGTGGTTCTGGAGGCTTGTCGGCTGGCTAAGGTAGAGACGGATATGGAGGAGCTGTGCCATAAGCTGAATGATTTTGCCAAGCGGGTGGATGCCAGCTTCCTGCTGGATCGTTTGGATTATATGGTCAAGGGTGGTCGTTGCTCTATGGTCAAGGCTCTGGGAGCCAATCTTCTGCGACTGAAGCCCTGCATTGAGGTCATAGATAACAAGATGGTCATCGGCAAGAAGTATCGTGGCAGCTACCATAAGAGCATCGAGGCCTATGTAAGGGAACGCCTCGCAAATAACGAGAGCATTGAGAAGCACGAGATCTTCGTCACCCATACCAAGGTGGATCAGGAGACCGTTGACATTGTTAAGAATACCATTGATGAGTGCTGCGACTTTGCTCGTGTGTACGAAACCACTGCCGGCGGCACCATCACCTGTCACTGCGGTGAGGGCACTCTGGGCATTCTCTATGTCCACAAAGCCTGATTCGCTTTTCCAACAATCATTTTCGAGAATCCAATCCTTCAAACAAATTTAGGGACTGACTTACAGAAATAAGTCAGTCCCTGCTGTATTCCATCACCAAATTCCGATTTATCGCACTGCTTCGTTCACCACTGCGTAGGGGCGCGCATTGCGCGTCCGACAACCACCAAGAATTGGTGGTTGTGAAAAATATTTCGATTTTTGGAGAAATTACATCATTTTCGGTGGTTTTTGTGTTCATGGCGTTACGCCATGAACTGGACGCGCAATGCGCGCC
>JAGBGB010000251.1 GCA_017936205.1 Oscillospiraceae bacterium | reverse complement strand
GGCGCGCATTGCGCGTCCGACAACCACCAAGAATTGGTGGTTGTGAAAAATGTTCCGATTTTTGAGGAATTACATTATTTTCGGTGGTATTTGTGTTCATGCCGTTCCGCCATGAACCGGACGCGCAATGCGCGCCCCTACGCAGCGGTGAACGAAGCCGTGCGGCAAATCGGAATTTGACCGAGGGCAGTCTGTTGACGGACAACTGTCCACTGTCAACTGTCAACTGTCAACTGACAACCATTCCCTTCTGACTTACAAGTTCTCCTGGCGGATGGCCTCGATGGGGTTATCCTTGCGGAGCTTGGAGGCAGCGTAGAACATGGTGGGGAACACAATGGCGAACACGCTGATCACCGCCGTGATCACCGCCTTCAGAGGGAAGACATAGCCCACGGACAGGGTGCTTTCAGAGATCCTCTGGATCCAGCCATTGCACAGCAGTCCCACAGGCAAGCCCCACAACAGAGCCTTGCTGCCGTAGGTCAGACATTCATACGCCAGCATATTCCGCAGATCCTTATTGCGGAAGCCCACACTTCTCAGCATCCCAAAATCCCTCCGCCGCAGTGCCACATTGGTGGACAGGGTGTTGAAAATATTGGCAATGCAGATCAGGCAGATCAGAACAATGAAGCCGTAGGAGAATACATCTATGACCAGCAGCATGGTTCTTGCCGCTTCCTCTTCCTCCCCATAGTCGATATAACGCCCCTCTGTACAGACCCGCTGCAAATACGCCCTTGCAGCAGCATAATCCGAGACTGTGAAGTACAGGGTCACATCCTCCTGCAGCTCCTTAGGGGCGGCAGACAGGGGCAGGATCAGAGCGTTGTAATAGGCACTCTGCTTCGCATCTACCGAGATGCCGAAGGGCAGCTCCTCAATGGTCACGCCCACAGGCTGCAGCTTCATTCCTCCCGGCTCTGTGTAGGAGGGCTCCTGTGCCGGCACCCCGCTGCTCTTGTCCATGAGATAGTAGCTTGCTGCAGGAGCCCCCTCGGACTGCTCCCAGCGCAGCACATAGTCCACAGACTGCTGCGGATCCTCCCAAATATGCCCTTTCTCATCTGTGACCAAGGGGATCACAGACAGCATAAGCTCCCCTTCCTCAGTGACACAATGGCCGTAACTGTAGCCGTTTTCCCACTCCTGTGGCGCCAGAGCCTGAGGCACCCCGTCTCGGAACAGCAGCAGCTCCTCCACTTCCTCTGCAAAGGGTGGGACGAGATAGGTGTACCGCTCATAGGTCCCATCCTCCTTTTGGATCATATAAGTGGTCAGCTCCCGATTACACAGCAGGGCCTTGGGCTGCTCCGGATCCAAATACGCCTCTGCATCCAGCCCCTGTGCATCCAGATACTCCCTGAGAACCTGATCCTCCAAGTAGTAGACCATCATGTTCATAACCTCGCTGACAGCCTGGGGATAGACCTTCTCCAAAGCCTCCCGATACTGCAGGAACTCCTCAGACCGCTTATGCTCCTCCACCCGTGTCAGATAGTAGGTCTGTGTGCCGTAGGCAGCCTTCTCTATAAAGTCCTGCTGCCGCAGCTCCGGGAGCACAGAGGGCTCAAAGCATTGGAAGTCAAAATTTTCCTCAGAAATGGCATAATCCGCAGTCTGATTCAGCGCCTGTGTAAAGCCCGAGGCAGACAGGAACAGCACCAGACTGATCACCAGAGAGATCAGCGTTGCCCGATACTTTCCTCTGCTGACCCTGTAATAGCTCTTTGCCAAGGTTGCCGGGAGACCGAAGGCAGAACGCCTCCTTGCCTTCATCCGATGCGGAATGCGATAATCCCGATTCTGCCGTATGGCCTCCAAGGGAGAGATCCTCGTAGCTCTTCGGGCAGGGATGGCAGCCGACAGGAGCACCGTGACCAGAGCGATCACAGCCGCCGCCCCCAGTGCCAAGGGCGACAGCACCGCCTTCAGCTGAACCCCATAGGCAAGATCCCCAAGGAACATGGCAAAATGATCCTCCAATGCCCACAGGGTCACATAGATCCCACCGTAGCCGCACAGGAGCCCAAAGGGAATGCCCAACAGCCCCAGATACAGAGCCTCCGTATAGACAGCGCGACGGAGCTGCTTCTTAGTGGCTCCCACACAGGCAAGGAGCCCGAACTGCTTGCTCCGCTCCGCAACAGAAATGGAGAAGGCATTGTAGATCAGGCTCACAGAGCCCAGCATAATGATCAGACACAGCACAACCGTCAGGGTCACCAGAACGGTGTTGAAGTTATCATAACGAGTCTCCCCATAGAGGGCAAGGAGGCTGTCATTGAGCTCCACATCATGGAACTCCGGCTCCTCCAACAGCCCCCACACATCCTTGGGCGCAGTTTTCAGGTAGGCATTGTGCCAGAGAGGCAGCCCCTCCAGCCCGTCTGCAAGAGTCAGCATGGCATAGGCATCCAAGCCGTAGCCTGTCAGGAACTCAGAATCCAAATAGCCTACCACCGTATATTGGGTCTGAAAGGCAGTCTCTGCTCCCTTTAAGCCCTGCACCTGTGGGAAGGCATCGCAGCGGCGCAGCAGCTCCATAGATAGGCTGCCTCCGAGTTCCATATTCATACCATAGGACTCCAATATAGGCAGGATCTCCTCATAGATCAGCAGCTCCCCACTGTTCCGAGGATAGCGCCCCTGAGACAGATACACCGGCATGGAGTCAAAATAGCTCTCATCACAAGCCGCCACAAGGAAGGTAGACAGAGGCCCGTCCGAATCCTCTTGGGTCTTCAGGTAGCCCAGCGCATGGAGCTGAGAAAGCCGGGTGATCTCGGGCTTCTCCTTCACAGCCTCCATTTGCTCGTCCCGTAACCAAGCACAGTGAATGAAGTAATCTCCGTTGCGGTGTATGGTGCTGTCCACCATAAATTTCCAGAAGCTGATCGTCAAAGTGGTCACTGCCGCAAACATAGCAGCAGACAGGATCACCCCTAACACCGTAACCAATGTGCGGCTGGGATTCTTCCTCATGGATCGAGCAGTGAAGCGGCTGAGGATGTTCATCTGATCACCTCATCCCCGGTGATCCTCCCATCCTCGATGGTCAGGATCCGATCGGCTTGCAGCGCAATGGATTCATCATGGGTAATGACGATCAGGGTCTGCCCATACTGCCGATTAGACAGCTTCAGCAGCTCAAGGATCTCCTGAGAGCTTCGGGAATCCAAATTCCCCGTGGGCTCGTCAGCCAGCACCACAGAGGGGGAATTCATCAGAGCCCGACCAATAGAAACCCTCTGCTGCTGTCCCCCAGAGAGCTGATTGGGCAGATGGCCCTCCCGCCCCTCTAAGCCAAGGGTGCGGATCAGCTCCTCCAGCCGCTGTTCATTGACCTTCCGCCCATCCATAAGTACAGGGAGGCAGATATTTTCCCGCACATTGAGCACAGGGATCAGATTGTAGAACTGATAGATCAGCCCTACCTGTCGGCGGCGGAAGATGGCAAGCCTGTCCTCCTTCTGGGCGAATACATCCTGCCCCTGCAAATAGACCTTCCCTGAGGTGGGACGATCCACCGCCCCCAAAATATGCAGCAGGGTAGACTTCCCCGAGCCCGAAGGCCCCACAATGGCAAGAAACTGTCCCTTTTCCACACAGAAGGACACATTGTCCAAGGCTCGCACCTCATTGTCCCCCTTGCCGTAGATCTTAGATAGATTTTCAATGCGTAATAATTCCATATGACTACTCCTTTCCCGGTTTCCGCTGTAGGCAATGTCATGAACTTAAGAAAATCTCTCAAAATAACGCAGATCTGTAGGGGCGAAGCTGTGTCTTCGCCCGTGGCAGTATCGTTACGAACCGCTTTCCAATTCAACGGTAGATACTGCGTTTCGTTCCCTTTTCGGTCGAAGACACAGCTTCGCCCCTACATCCCGTGCTATTTTTGAGCTGCCATGTAAAATTGAAGTAATGTTTTTTTGCTTACTTTCAAGCTTAAGTTGATGACATTGCCGCTGTAGGTTCTGTATAGAAGTATAACCGCCCTCTGTGACAGGGGCGTGACAGGAATGTGAGAGAACCGTCATATGATCTGCTTATAGAATTTCAGGATGAATTTCCCACCCGTTCCCGTATTCACCGCCTGAATGCTGCCGTTCTGGGCAGTGAGAATACTGCGAGCCAGAGCCAAGCCAATGCCGCAGCTCTGGGGCTCTGCCCCCTTCCCACGGTAGAAGCGTTCAAACAGTCTGGGTAGCTCCTCAGGGTCGAAGCCCTCCCCCTCGTCTTGGATCTCGATTTTTGTAAACAGAGGCGTATCCTCCATTCGGACAGAGATCTGCCCCCCAAGGGGACTGTGCTCCATGGCATTCTTCAGAATATTCCCCACAGCCTCTGCCGTCCATGTGGGATCGCAGAGCAGGCTGCAGTCCTGTGTAGGCAGAGACAGACTCTGCTGCCGCAGCTCCATCCCAATGGCAAGAGGTGCAGCAGCCTGTTCCAGCAGAGCATGGAGAGAGACTGGCTCCTCACTGAGCTGCACCGTCCCTGCATCCAGCTTGGACAGCTTCAGAAGTGCCTCCACCAGCCACTGGGTCCGATGGAGCAGCACTCGCAGATCCCTCAGAAGCTGCCGCTGCTTCTCCCCATCGTGCTCTCCCGTCTGTAACAGAGACAGGGTCAGATTCATCGCCGTCAGAGGGGTGCGGAGCTGATGAGAAATATCCGCCAAGGAATCTGCGAGGAATTCCTTATCCTTCTGCACCGCATCTCTGGCATCGGAAAGTCCCAGAGTCAGCTTCTGCACCTCATTGGCAAGGACAGACAGCTCCCCCTCCCGATAGTCCCCAATGGGAAGTGCCGTCCCATGGAGCAGCAGTGCCTCCAAGTCCTCACAGAGCCTTCGGAGCTTCCCATACCGCTGTCTCTCGATCAGGCAGTGGAGCCCCAACAGCAGCAGCCCCG
>JAGBGB010000250.1 GCA_017936205.1 Oscillospiraceae bacterium | reverse complement strand
TTTTCGGTGGTTTTTGTGTTCATGGCGTTACGCCATGAACCGGACGCGCAATGCGCGCCCCTACGAAGGGGTAAATCAAACTGTGCGACAAATCGGAATTTGGCATAGGAAAAGCCGCTGGGGAGCTGTTGGGGCTCCTCGGCGGCTTTGGGGTTTAAGGGGTGCTTATTTGCCTATAAAATAGGATTTGGCACTGTCGGAGTAAGCGAAGAGGGCTTTGCAGAGGGTTCCTAAGGTGCCTTCCTTGTTGTTGCCGTAGGTGTCGGGGCTGTACTGCAGGGTCACAGATACGGGGCTGTTGCCGGCGTAGATCTGTGCAGACAGGACGGTTCGCAGCTCTGCAGCTAAGAGACCGTCGAAGGAGAAGGCGTATTGGCTGTTCTCAGGCTTGTAAGCTTCCGGCTCCGTTACAGTGGCGGTGACGGTCTTACCGGTTAGGTCGGTGTAGGTCATACGGAGGCTCAGATCCTTCAGCTCCCCTGTGTAGTTGGCAGTGCTGAATATGTACTTCACTGCAACCTTGCTTTCCAGATTCAGAGCCTTGCCTGCCCAAGAGATGGGAGCGTTCTCCAAGTCGTTCAGAACCTTGTTGGTGTTGCCGAAGGTGACAGAGTCCATGTCAGACAGATGGGCTCGGTGGGCATCTGTCATATTGGCATCTGCAAGGCTGTCCGTGCGGTAGCCCTTGAAGATCTGCGCCTTTGCACCGTAGCGGAGGAGATCTGCACAGAGCGTCTTCAGCTTGGAATTAGCCCCCTCCTTGTTAAACTGGGCATAGGCGTACTGGGCAATAGAGTAGTGGTCTGCTTCCCAATAATAGCTCCTGCCGTCCTTCTCCATATAGAGGGTAGCAGTGATCTCATCGTTCATCTGCACCGCAGTAAGACCCTCTAAGGTGAAGTAGTGGTAGCCGTCCTTCTCTACAGGCTCGATCCGCAGGGCTTCCTCTTGGCCGGGAATCCGAACCTCCAGATAGAAGCTCTGATAATCAGCCAGTGCTGCCTTGGGTACCACATAGTTGATGGAAATATCACTTGCCAGATTGAGAGAGTGCATCAGCTTACCGCCCTCTGCCAGAATGGGGGTCTCCAGAACAGCCTTCATGACCAGAGCTGCTGCCTCAAGGGTCTGCCCGTCTACCATGAAGTCGAAGTAGGGCTCCTCAGCCTTGGCAGACCGCTTTTGGATCTCCTTGTCGGTGATAGCGTCCTGAGGCAGGCCAATCTCCGGCTTCTCGTCATAGGCAACCTTGATATCAGTCACAGACAGGACATTGGTGATCGTCCCTTCCGTACTGTTGTTGTACAGGACGATGTAGCAGTAGCGGCTCTTCTGATCCTCAGAGGGGAAGAAGGCTTCGGTGTCAATGGGCAGGGCATAATACTGTGCCGTAGCACTGCGTATGGTCACATCCCGACGACCGGCTACCTGCAACAGGCCGTTAGCGGTAGCATAGTCCTTGGTAACGATACCTGCTACCAGCTTTGCAGGCTCATTGGCCTTGATGGTCTTTACCCCCACATCCACGCTGGTGGGAACATATTCGGTAGAGATCTTCAGCATGAAGGCCACAGCCTGTCCGGGAGCCAGATAGACCTCGTTCTTGGGGCCGATCTTGTCATAGGTGGTGGCAGAGGCGGTCATGTGACCGTTGACGGTGATGCCTTCGGGGATGACAGTGGCAGTACTGCTGGGAATGGGTTCGCCGCTTGCATCTGTGGCAGGGACAGTTGCCTTGGGAGTCTCTGCGGAATCCACGAAGATGGCACCGGGTTCTGTCTCTATCTGAGAGGCGAAGTCCTCTGCGGACAGGAGAATGTTGCGGACCTCCTTGACTGAGGCATAGCCTTCTGTATCCACAAGGTAGGTATGGAGGACCTCAGGGTCAAGACCTGTGTCCTCGCCCATGGGATCGTAGATCCGCACTGCATCAAAGTGGAAGTTACCCTTATGGCTCAGGAAGTCGTAGGGACTCTTGACCGGGGCATTGACCCACAGGGTTACATCATAATCCCCGTATTCCAATCCCTGTACGGAGACCACAGGGATCTGATACAGCTCCAGCTCGCCCTTGTTATTGACGGTCAGGGTCTTTGTGGCCTTGTCGGCCCCCTTCTTCCGGACCTCTACACGGATGGCACCCTGGTTCATGCCGGTACGGCTAATGATGTCGAATCCGGTACCACGGAAGCTGAAGCTTGCCTCGGTATACTTGTCCTTGCTGTATTGGGTCTTGACACCCCGGCCTGTGACAACGTAGCTGCTGCCGTTGGAGAGCTTGGTGTCGTTGAGGTAGGAGGAATCGTAGCCATATACAGGCTCGGGAGCAATCCTGCCCATGCCTGCGTAGACATAGTCAAGAATGATCCTGCCCTCTCCATTGTTGGCAGATACACCTTCAAATACAAGCCGTAATCTTTCGACAGCGGAAGCATTGTTAAAGCTGTCATCCAGCGCTACAGTCATGACCACATAGTCTTCCTCCGGGTTCATGGGCATCTGAGGAGCAAGGCGGAGGGGAGCAGAGGTACAGTAGGCGGACGCACCTGCAGGGAGGTACATAAGCTTGACTGCAAAATCCTCTCCAATGGTGAGGTTTTCCGTCTTAAAGCGGACCTGGGCAATATTCTCCTCTGCAGGGTGGTAGTTCAGTGCCTGCATAAAGTGCCGCCAATAATATCTGGTGGAGGACACTGATGGGTAGGTCTGGATGCCGATGGGAGCGGTGGTTCCCTCCTTTACGGTCAGTTCCATATGTCCCGTATCCGGCTGTGTGCTGACTTCGATGGCAGGATAGGTCACAGTCTCCACAGGTGGGAAGGCGGGAATGTAATCCTTGATCTCGTCCGCAACGGCAGCTCCTCTATCCTCGTTGCCTGCAGTACCCCATCCATAGACACTCTCCGTAAGGTTGGAGGCCACTGCCTCGGATTCGGAAAGCCAGCTGTTGGTGTCATAATTCAGGAAGCCGTAGGTGTCGCTGTCATAGCGGAGGCTGTCAGTGTTCCAGTGCCCGGAGCCACGGTTACCGAATCCGAAGTAGAGACTGGGTGCCGAGGGATTACTCTCAGTGAGAGGTCCTACATAAATATAGTCTACCGTGATGGTGCAGTTCTGAGTGCCGCTGATCACAGGGCGTACCGCTGTTAGGATGTCCTCCCTCAGATAGTCCTCTGTATCCAGAGGAACGGTAAAGATATGATATTCCCCATCCGCATAGTCTGCAAAGGAATATTCCTCCCTGCCGTAGCTGAAGAAATTCTCACCCTCAAAATTCTCCAGAGCGACCGCCATGATTCCATCGGAGGCTGTACCGGCGGTGCCCTTGTCGATCTTCATACGGATACGGAGGTAGTCATTCTTCCCCGGCGTAAAGGCAAGGGGCGTATCCCAGTAATTTGCAGCACTGTGAATGTAGTTCCAGGTCTGAGCCCCGGTGTCCTTAAATGTAACGGTACCGCCACTTATGGACTCAATTGCAGTATCGCCCACATCGATGTCAACGCTCCAATTATTACGGAGATCATAATTGACTCCTGAGCTGCCATAGACAGGATTACTGTATCGGAGCTTGGCGGCATCATTGTCGGTGAAGTCAAAGAACAGATGATCCAGTGGCTGTGACACGGGATCCACATGCTGATCGACCCGGTCCAGGAGATGCTCCGGTCCGATAAAGATATAGTCTATGGTGAATTTAGCACCGGTAGTGGAGTTGTTCTTTCCCTGGAGATTATATACCACCGGATGGAGCCACTCGAGGTTTGCATTGGATTCATTCCAATGCTTTTTCCAGTAGGGTGCATCCAAGGGGAAGGTGATCGTATGGAAGCCGCTGTCGAGATAGCTTTCGTCCAAAAGGGCTTTTCCGCAGATATGCCCCTGAGAATACTCAATCGCTAAACCAAAGGCTTCGTTGGGCACAATGGCAGCATTCTCAAACTTGATACGGATCTGGCAGAAATCGTTCATGGTGGGAGTATAGGCAATGGGAAGGACGAAGTCAACATTGGTTTGGTTATTCTTCCATGCTCCGGCGTGGACGTAGTTAAAATTCCTGGATTTTTCACTGGACGGGATCGTCGAATCATCCAGTGTGTCCTCAAAGACGATGCAGCTATTTTCAATACGGATCGTATTGCCGGCTGAGGCAGATACCCAGGCAGACGCCTTGTCCAGGTCTCTGTAGTTCTTGCCGGAAGTATTTGCTCCATAGATGCTGCTGCCATAGCGGAGTCTGTCATCGACAGTATCGTCAAAGCCTACGAACAGATAGTTGCCGTACACATCATCCTCCATGCCTTCCTTGGGTCCTACATAGATGTAGTCAATGGTGATCTTTCCTTGTTTGCTTCCGTCATCTGTATAACCTGCAATATATAGACGGATGGTATCGATGGTTTCAGAATTTGCGTAGTAGGAGCCATCCAGGGGAATCTTTACAGTCATGTAATTGCCGCTGAGCACCTCTGCATTGGACAGGGGCACCTTGACACGCTGTGTCTCTATTGCAACATCTCCTTCCGTTTCCTCGTCCTGACTGTTGGAGAGGAAGAGGGAAATATTACCGGAGACTGCATAAGATACGCAGTTTTCAACCCGGAAACGGACCTGTGCATAATGATCCTTCCCGGCAGCCAAACGGAGAGCCTCACTGCCAATGTCCCCACCGGGAAGAATGGTCTGGATCCATGCTCCCAGGTAATCTCCGTTGGCATTCTTTGACATGATATTGCTCAGAACCATGGTGCCGGCAGCAGCATCCAGGGTATGCTTGTTGTAACTGGAGTTGCGTGTATTATGGGAGTACCATGCGGTCTCTTTGTCAAAGTCGACCCCACTATACTGGGGATTATCCCGATAGCGGCGTTCGTAACCCTCGCCGTCGAAGTCTACGAAGAAAGCCTCCGCAGGAATGTACTCCCGGGCAATATCCGTATGGTAGACCGTACCGTTGAGCCGCTCATAGTCCTGGTTGGGATCGGCAGCATCAGTCTCGTCGTCGATACTGGTCCATTCCTGATACCGTTCGTTCTCTCCTGCATAGCTGTCCTCAAAGCTACCCACCTGGGTCATGGTGAAGATGTTGGAGTCGGGAGCGAAGTCCGTCTCGTAATACATCACATGAGCAGGGGTAAAGGTGATTTCTGCAACCACATAGGAGTATGCTCCGGTGCCGTTTTCTGAGCAGTAAAAATCATGGAGCTCCACCACAGCATAGACTCTCTCTGTCTGCGTCAGGAATTGGGTGGGCTGATAGCTCAGTGCAGTGGCCTCCATAGTGAAAGTACCCTGCTTCCCATTGAAGGTTGTCACTTCCGGAGCGGATTGGAGTCCTGCAGGGCGTTCCTTCAGGAGCATGCCATGATAGACGTCGTTCATGGGGCTGTCTGCCAGGAATCCTACCAAGTCCCCTACCCTTGCAAAGCTGCCGTCCTCAAAGTGGATCAGGTCGGGAATCTCGATAAGAGGGACACTGACGGCCTTGCCGTAATCCAGAACCACCTCTAACTTCCGCACCTGGGGCAGAGAGGAATTCTCCGGAACGTGGAGATGGCAATGTGCCTCGCCGATAACGGGGTAGACCGTATTCTCTCCCTGAGGCACATAGTAGCAAAGGGAGTGTACAGTATTGGTATAGCTCAGATCCTCTACAACGGTTCGGCGTAGGAAACCGTAAACCATCATCTGGCAGCCTACGGGAATGCCCCGTGCCAGCAGTGTCTTAAGCTGATCCTCATCCTGCATCTTTACGAAATAGCTACCTGTGAAGGGAGAAGTCCCTTGATCCAGTATTTCAAGGAGCTGATGATAGCTAATCTCCTGTGGGGCAGCTGTGGTTACAGTCCCTTCTGTATGGCTGCGATAATAGACCCGAATGTTATTGATGGTGGTTTCAATACCGTTGTTCTTCCGGAACCCGTTGTCCTTGTCGCAAAGGATCAGGCTGTCGGGAGAAACATTCACCCCCAAACTGTCATCACGGAAGGAAGCATTGGTTAGAGTTGTGTCCTTGTCATTGAGGATACCGAAGCCGTATGCCACAACTTCCCCTACATTGACGGTCTGATGATCCTCAATAGGCTGTCCAAGACCTGTGGTCTGGTTAACCAGGTCCTCGCCATCATTCGTGTGGGCATATTGTACCTTGCTTGTCTTTCCGTCACGGGAAACGATCTGAATGTTTGTAGAGAAGTTCATGTTTGCCTGAGAGGGAGAGCGCTCTGCATAGAACATATCGAAGGTGTAGGTGTTGCCGTCTACCAGCCCCAATTCCTCTGCAGCATCATTGAGCTTCAGAGTTCTGCTCATTTTAGTGTGTGCTGCGCCCAAGTCCAGTGCAATGGAGCCGTTAAGGTAGAAATACACATCGTCATCACCCACAAAGGTGAATTCCTGATTCTCGTCATGGAAATAGACGAAGGAACCCCTTGCATGCATGGTATACAGATAGTTGCTGCCGCCGGAGTTAAAGCCATTTAACAGGCCGTCCCGGCAGCCGCTGTCTGTGTCGTGATTCTTGGGTGTAACACCGGGGGTCTCAAAGCCCAGTCCGTCAATGGGTGAAAAGAAGGGCTGGTAATAGTAATTCTTTCCCGGCTGAGTTTCGGTTGCATTCAGAACATACTTTCCCGCATAGCCTATGGACGTCTCGGCGTTCAGAGTATAGAATCCGTTGCTGCCCTTATACAGACGGGCGACCTGTCGCTCCGGTATCTGCATATTGTAGCGATAACCGCCGCCCAGCAGCTCTGCGTCAGTTTCGGGGACAGGCTTCCAGAGGTAGGTAAGCAGATAATAGGCAAGATCATAGGCTGTGCTGA
>JAGBGB010000022.1 GCA_017936205.1 Oscillospiraceae bacterium | reverse complement strand
TTTGTAATATTCAGCATCTCAATCGCGTATTGATTCTCCAAACTATGCCACCTCCTGTGTAGTTTACAGACCAATTATACTACATAGGCTGATAAATTTCAAACCCCTTTTTCAAAAATCACGAAAAATTTTTTACAAATTTTTAACTTTTATGAAAACCGCACAAAAACATTCCCTCAATTTCAGCACTTTCACAGTTTTTATAAGCACTCTGTCCTGTTCAAAAAAGGAATTGACAAGATAAATTCAGAATGATATACTGATTAAAGGAATAATTTGGTCTTTTTGTTGAGATCCGATGAATTTTCTTATGTAATTATTCCTAAAAAACGCTATAAAAGGAGACAATGATTCATGAAGTTCACAGCTCGCGTTTTCGCAATCCTTCTTTCCGTGATCCTTGTTCTGGGACTGCTGCCCGGACTTGCCTCAGCGCTTGTGGTCAAGGATTCCGGCTACACAAAGATCGGCAGCCTCCCCAATGATTATGAGGCAACCCAAGGCATGTGCTCCGACGGCAAATACATATACACCTTCAAGCACCCCTACGGTAACGAAAGTCTGGCAAGGATCTATCGCACCACCATTAGCTCCGGAAGTACGACCCTGTTAAAGTATACAGACGACACCTCCCTTACCAATTTCTTGGCATTAGGGCACGGTAACGATATGTGTGCCGTAGTACATAACGGTGTGACCTATCTTTATCTGACTACCATGTATCACAAGTCCCATTCTACCCTTGCTACTCACAGCATCTGGAAGCTTCAAGTTACAGGCAGTACCATCAAAAAGGTTGCCTACTACGATGTCGTTTCCGGCACCACCGACCGCAATTTCACCGGTCTTACCCTGTTCAAGCAGACAGATACCTCCGTAACCCTGTTAGCTGCAAACGGCTACAATATACACGCTTTGGAAATTCCTCTGGACAACACCAACAGGACTATCACAAGTAAAAAAGCATTTTCCATCGACTATAATACTGCCAAGGTATCCATCAGCGGTGCTCCCACCTTCACCTTCAAGAACAGCAGCGGTACATCCCTATATGAGGTACAGGGTATGACCTACAGCAACGGCAAGCTCTACTATATTATGACTGCCAGTTCTATCAACACTCCTCGTAGCAAGAATTATATCCTTGTCTACGATATCAGCGACTATCCCGGTAATTCCGGAACACACGCCTGCATTGCCTCAGAGAGCATTTATGTTACCTCAAGCACCTACAACTATTTCTTAGAGTTCGAAAGCATCGATATCAAGGACGGTGTTATGTACTTCGCTGCAAATGCCGGTAAAAGCGGATATTATGAGAATTACGACTTTGTGGGTAAACTGAACGCAAAATTTGAAACAACCCCGGAATACACTGTCACCTTCTGCGATGAAGCAGGAAGCACCCTGCAGTCCGTTAAGGTCAAGGAAGGCGAAACCGCAAAATACACAGGAACCACTCCCACTAAGGCATATGATGATACAAGTCACTATACATTTAATACTTGGCTCAGCTCTGTCGGCGGCAGTGCAGCGACCCTGACGAATATCCAGAAGGATACCAAAGTTTACGCAGGCTTTACCGCCACGACACACAGCTATACAGAGAAGATCAACACCAATCCCTCCTGCAGCGCAGAAGGTCTGAAGACTCTGACCTGCACCTGTGGCAGGAGCTATACCGAAGCCATCTCCAAAACCGAACATACTCCCAAGGTCATCAATGCAAAAGCTGCTACCTGCTCCGCAGAGGGCTACACGGGAGATACGGTTTGCAGTATTTGTAATGCTCCCATTTCCACCGGCACAGTCATCGAAAAGCTTGCCCACACACCTGTTACCGACAAGGGCTATGCCGCAAGCTGCACGGCTACCGGTCTCAGCGACGGCTCCCACTGCGGAACCTGTGGCGAGGTTCTTGTGAAGCAGGAAGTTCTTCCCATTACAGACCACAGAACCGAAGTCATTGTCGGCACTCCCGCAACCTGCCTGAACTCCGGTATTTCCGATGGCTTGAAGTGTGCCGACTGCGGTCTTATCGTCAAGACACAGGAGGTTCTCCCCCGTTTGGGACACAGCTACAGCTATACCAACAACGGAGATACCCACAAGGGCGTATGTGTCCGCTGCTCTAAGACCGTAAATCAGGCTCACAGCTTTGTAGACGGAAGCTGTGTCTGCGGTGCGAAGCAAGCCACAGAAGAGACCGTGGATACAAGCATCGTGATCCAACATTCTCTGAATCTGGCAAGTGATATTTCCATCAACTATGCTGTAAAATCCTCTCTGCTGGCAGACTATGAGAGTTTCTATCTCAACTGTGAGATCCCTGTATTCGAAAACAACATTCAGACCGGCATCAAGACCATGCAGATCCAGCCTGAGCTGAACGGCAGCTACTATTACTTCACTCTGAACGGTCTGAATGCTGTGAGCATGAACCATATGGTAGAGTCCACTCTGATCATGAGTAAGAATGGGCAAAGCTTCGTATCCAACAAGGACGCCTACAGCATCGCAAGCTATGCCTATGCTCAGCTGAACAAGGAGGATGTTTCCTCGGAGCTGAAGGCACTGTGTGCCAACCTGCTGCGCTACGGTGCACAGACCCAGATCTACAAGAACTATTGTGTCAATGCCCTCCCCGATGCTGCCATGACTGCTGCACAGAGAAGCTATCTGGTTGATCTGGATACCGTCACCTTTGAAACCACCAACCGCATTCTCAACGATGTTGCATCTCCCAAGGTCACCTGGGCAGGCAAGTCCCTGAATTTAGAGAGCAAGGTCGCTCTGAAGTTTGTGTTCGATGCAGCGAATTTTAACGGTGATCCAACCAAACTGCAGCTGTGGATCAGCTACAAGAATACCAAGGGTGAGCTGGTTACGGATTGTGTAGAGAATCCCACCCTGTATCAGCCCGGTACGCAGAAGTACAGCTTCGACTTCGACGGTCTGTTGGCAGCAGAGCTGCGAAGTGTGGTTTCCGCAGCCATTTACAATGGCATTGAGCAGGTCTCCCCCACCATGGAGTACAGCGCTTCCGCCTACGGCAGCAATAAGACCGGAGAGCTGCTCACCGTCTGTAAGGCTCTGATGGCATATTCCGACTGCGCCAAGGCATACTTTGCCGGCTAATTTCAAATAATATATACTTATAAACGCAGTTGTGGTCTCCGAGACAAGTCCCTCGGAGACCACAACTTTCATTATAATGTTTTCTAATTATGAGTTCCCTTCCAGACGGTTCTTAAGTGCACGAGAGGTGGTCTCATACGCCTGCTGCATATAGGGAATGGTGATTTGGGGATCTACCGCACCGATGAGTCGCTTAGTGATTTCTCGAAGCATAGCCGGATTCTTCGTAAGGATCGGTCCTGTTAGGTGGGTGCCAAAGAAGTTTTTCTCACAGATCCCTTCAGGGCCCTTTTCCGCTTCATTACCGAAGCCCATTTGCAGGGTAAACAGCGGATTGCTGATCCCCGTTGTCTTGCTGCACTTGTTCATAAAGCCAACCACAGCTTCTTCAAACAGAGCGCAGCTGCCAAGGCAGTCCCCTACAATTCTGCGGTTGCCTTCCACAGTCTCGAAGGAAAATAAACCCAAGCCGTCATAAACCCTGCCCGCTGCATCCGTAAGAGACTTTCCCAAGAGCTCGAAGGAGTTACCCGTAAACAAGAAAACTTTTCCGTTTTCATAAGCATCCTTCAAAGGAGCAGCATACTTTTTCAATTCCTCTAAGGCCAGCTTCTGCTTCCGCTCGGTACCCGCTCCCATGAAGTACAGATCGTAGCCGGAAATATCCTTCTGCTCATAGACCCCAAGTGTGTCGATCTGCACCTGCTGTCCATGCTCGGACAAATACCGATCCAGAACAAGCAAATTGGCATACTCGCCGTAAAGGTTCATCATATCATGGAATAAATGTAGGATCTTCATATGCTGCACCTCACTTTACAGTTACATTGGACAGGAACTTCATACGGTCAGAGAAGCAGGTCACTGCATAGAGATGCTCAGAGCCATGAGCCCGAAGCTCCTCACAGGCTGCATCGATGTCTTCAAAGACACGGAGCTTGTCCGTAGGCACCTGAGAAAAGCTCAGGCGAAGAGCCAGATCGTTACAATACTTTCCGCAGAGGTACACCTGCTTCACATGATTCTCCTTCAGCCAGTCGAAGTGGATGTCCCACAGCCAGGAGGTCTCACTGGTAAAGTATTTCCGACTGACCGCATCCACGATCACAACCACGCTACAGTGCTCCTTCTGCATGGCTGCATAGCGGAAGGACATATCATAGGAGACGGAATTCTCATGCTTGGATATCAGGAAGGTTCCGGGATGCTGTCCAAGGGTAAATTCAATATAGCGACCATTTTTCAGAATATAATTGCTGGTAACCTGTGCAGCCTTTTCTGTAGGAATACCGATCTGGTCACAGATGGCATAGGTTGCCAGAATGTTATAGATATTATAAATACTCTTGAAGGCAAGACGGATCTCGTCCTTCCCATTGATCACAATGCGGCTCTGATCCAGATCCACCTCTGTTACGCTGTAATCCGTAGGATTGCGTTTAAAGCCACAGGCGGTGCAAGCATACTGCCCAACGTGGTTGAAATGATAGTATTCGTATTCCATAGGCTTACCGCAAAGGGGGCAGAAGGCACCGTCATGATAAGCTCCGCTGAATTCCTTGCTGTCGTAGGCATTATGATCCAAACCAAACCAGACCACATCCTGCCGTCCCTGACCAAAGAGGGATACCGTGGGATCATCTGCATTGAGCAGCAGCTTGGTATCCTCGAACACGCTCTCCTTGATGGCATCAAAGACCCAATCAGGATGGGCATTTCTGGTCAGCTGGTCACGGTACAGGTTGGTGATCACATAATGGGTGGGGTGGAACCACTTGAAAGTAAACTTGGTATACCGTTCATCAGATTCGATCAGAAGTACATCCTGCTTCATTTTACCGCCCCAGGTGCAGGAATTGAGCATCATGGTGGTAACACCCTCGATCTGATTGGAACCCTCCACATTGTATGCTACAGTCTTGCCGTTGGCACGGAGAACCGCTGCGATCATCTCTACAGTGGAGGTTTTGCCGTTGCTTCCCGTAACAGCGATGATTACCGGCGGCTTCTTTAGGCGTCTGAGGATATCGGGGCAGACCTTCAGGGCATATCCACCCGGGAGACTGGTTCCCTTCCCTACCAGCTTGCCGATGACAGTTAGAATGCGGCACACCAGAATTGCAAGAAATGTTCTCATTGGTATTCTTCCTTTCTACTATTTTACGGAACACACATCATAGCACAGATTCCCGATTTATGCAAGCATATTTAGAAATTCTTCTTCCGTCAGAACAGGGATCCCCAGCTCATTTGCCTTTTTCAGCTTACTACCGGCATTTTCCCCTGCTACAACATAGCTTGTTTTCTTGGACACGGAGCCGGAGGCCTTCCCTCCGCAAGCTTCGATTTTCTCTGTGGCTTCGTCTCTGGTAAATAGGGATAAGGCACCGGTAAGCACGAAGGTCAATCCGGCAAACCGTTGGTCCGTTTGCGTAACACTGCTCTCAAAGTTCACACCCGCTTCACGAAGTCGCAGGATCATATGCTGAGACTGGGGATCTGCAAACCACCGTGCAATGCATTGGGCTGTAATGGCACCAACATCTCGCAGGTTCGTCAGTTCTTCCTCCCCTGCCTCCATAAGCCGATCCAGAGAGCCGAAGCTCTTTGCCAACAGCTTGGCTGCCTTCTCTCCTACCTGACGGATCCCAAGGCCATAAATAAGGCGGCTGAGATCACGGCTCTTGCTGTCCTGAATGGCATCATAGAGCTTTTGAGCAGCCTTGCTGCCACTTTTCCAGAGGCTCTTCAGATCCTCTACGGACAAATAATAAATATCTGCAGGGGATTTGATCTTCCCCACGGCAATGAGCTGCTCCACAATAGATTCTCCCAGACCTTCGATATCCATTGCTCCACGGGATACAAAGTGGGCTATATTTCTGCTAAGCTGCGCAGGACATTCCGCACCGGTGCACCGAAGGGCAGCGCCGTCCTCATCCCTTTGTGTTTTTGCTCCACAAACAGGACAGCACTCCGGCAGGAAGTAGGGCTGAGCGGTTTCAGGTCTTTTTTCCTTCACAACCTCCAAAACCTCAGGTATGATCTCTCCTGCCTTACGGATCCGAACAGTATCTCCAATGCAAATATCCTTCTGGCTGATAAAGTCCTGATTATGAAGGGTAGCATTGGTCACGGTCGTCCCTGCCAATCGGACGGGAGCCACAACAGCCTTGGGAGTCAGCACTCCCGTACGTCCTACCTGCACTACAATGTCTAACAGCAGTGTCTCCTTGATCTCAGGTGGATATTTAAAAGCACACGCCCAGCGTGGGAATTTAGCGGTACTGCCAAGGATCTTCCGATCAGCTAAAGCATTGAGCTTCACCACCGCCCCGTCAATATCATAGGGATAGTCATAGCGATTCTCCCCAATGCTGCGGATGGTTTCCTGCACCGAGGCTGCGGAATCACAGAGCTCATAGGGGATGGTCTTAAACTTCAAATTGCGGAGAAAGTCCAGCGTTTCACCATGGGTTTGGAACTCTACGCCTTCTGCAAGCTGCAGATTGAAGATCAGAATATCCAGCTTCCGTTCTGCGGCAATGGCTGGATCCAATTGCCGCAAACTCCCTGCCGCTGCATTCCTTGGATTGGCGAAGAGAGGCTGCCCCTTCTTCTCCCGTTCTTCATTAAGGGCTTCGAAGACGGTGCGAGGCATAAACACCTCTCCACGGACGATCAACCGTGAAGGAGCATTATCAATGTGCATGGGAATAGAGCGAATGGTCTTCAGATTCTCTGTAACATCCTCTCCAACTGTCCCGTCCCCTCTGGTAGCACCACGGAAGAAATGACCGTCAATATACTCCAATGCAACAGACAAACCATCCACCTTAGGCTCCACAGAATACAGGGGCGCTGCAATGGTCTGACGAAGTCTGGCATCAAAGTCAGCCACCTCGTCCTCGGAGAACACATCCTGTAAGCTTTCCAGGGGAACAGGATGCTCTACCTTCTCAAAACGATCCAATGCCTGCCCACCTACTCGCTTAGCAGGAGATAGAGGCGAAGCAAATTCGGGATAAGCAGCCTCCAACTCCTCAAGCCTACGAAGCAATCTGTCATATTCAAAATCCGCCATGGTAGGTGCATCCATGACATAATATTCATAATTAGCCTGCTCCAAGACCTTTGTCAGGTGCAGGATCTCTTCTTTCGGATTCATGTTCCGTCCTCCATTCCGAAATATGTAGCAGGTACCGTCCCAACGATCACGGTTTCCGCCGCTAAAACAGCAGAATCCACTGCGATCTCTCTGGTTCCTGTCCAGGTAAGGATCGTTACCTTTACATGGATATCTATGATGATCCGGTGCAAGGTCTGATTGATCCCCGCACTTGTAAAATTGTTGCGAAAAACTGCATCAGAGCTCCTTACAGCTAAAACCCGTACAGGGACAAAGGGACCCTGTCCTGAGAAAAACTCCGGAAACAGCACACTGCCCACAGGTACGCTCAGCTCCTCTGTAGACAAGTGGGTCAGCATATAATCCACCCGTTCCAGCACAGAGGTTTTCAGTCTGTTGACCTCTGCCACATTGGTGCGAACTGCAGTCACATTCCCCTGTCGATCCTTCTCCACTGTGACCATACGGTCATAAGCGATCTCCCCCGCATCGATCTGCTCCCGAATAGCAGCATTGATCACATCACTTGCTTGATTGTCCACCTGTGTTGAGATCAGCTCCTCTGCCATTGGAGCCAGCTTGGTACGGAATACCAACATCAATATTGCTGATAAGCTCAGTATGATTGCAAGGATCAGCCGAAGCCTGTTCCGTCTATACAGCGACATGATACCACCTCATAGATACCTATGCCGCAGAAGACGGATACATTCAAATTTTATAATTTCTTCATTCTCTGGGATGCGGTAATCGCCATAAGTCGCTTAGTACCTACTCGGTCGAAAGCGATTTCCAGCATAGCATCCTTCCCCATTTGCAGCACAGACAGGATCATCCCCTGTCCGAAGGCATCATGGAGCACCATATCCCCCTTCCGATAATTGGGAGCTGCAGATACAGGCTTGGGCGTAGGCGTAGGAATCGTACGCTTAAAGGATGGCTGCTTAGGCATTTCTCCACGCTCGGGTTCAAAGCCGTCTAAGAAATCTCGATCATAGCCGGCTCCATAAGAGCTGTAGCTGTAGCTCGCTCTGGAGCTTTGCTTCTTCTTCACAAGCTCCTGTGGGATCTCCCGTAGGAAGCGGGAGGGCATATTGGAGGAGGTATGTCCATAAAGCATTCGCCGTCCTGCAGAGCAGAGAGTCAGCTGCTTCTTAGCTCTGGTGATCGCCACATAGCAGAGCCTCCGTTCCTCTTCCATTTCTTCATACTCCCCAATGCAGCGAATACTGGGGAACAGTCCCTCCTCCATACCTACGATGAATACATGAGGGAACTCCAAGCCCTTTGCAGAGTGCATGGTCATCATGACGGCTGCATCCGCATTCTGGTCGTACTGTTCAATGTCGGTATACAGCGCAATTTCTTCCAAAAAGCCACCCAGGGTGGGTGTCTCAATGTTCTGCACATAATTGATCAGAGAAGATTTTAATTCCTTGACATTTTCCAGCCTGCCGCGATTTTCCGGATCATCCTTTTCCGTCAGCATAGCAACATAGCCGGTTCTTTCCAAAAGCTCTTCATAAAAGTCCGGCAGGGACATGGTTTCCAGCAGAGCCCCACACTCCTCGATCATAATGGTAAAGTCCATAAGCTTCTGGGCGGATCGTGACAGAGAAGGATAATTAAAGGGATCTGATACGATAGAATACAGCGGCTTGCCGGCGGCGGTAGCCTGTCGTTCCATGGTCTCTACCGTCTTAGCCCCAATGCCTCTGGGTGGCTGATTGATGATCCGCTTCAACCGCAGATCATCGGAGCGATTGTTAATGACCCACAGATATGCCAGCATATCCTTGATCTCTGCGCGGTCAAAGAAGCGTGTGCCGCCTACAATGCGGTAAGGAATGCCGGAACGCTTGAAAGCTCCTTCAATGGCATTGGACTGGGCATTGGTACGGTAGAGCACTGCAAAGTTCTTAAAACCTCCCTGTTTGCACTCATTGAGGATCTGATTTGCAACAAAGTCCGCTTCGTCACCTTCATTCACAGCCTCGTAGTGGATCAGTGGGTCTCCCACTCCGTTGTTTGTCCAAAGTCGCTTCCCCTTCCGCCCACGATTATGGGAAATCACCGCATTGGCTGCATCCAGAATGGACTGGGTAGAACGATAATTCTGTTCCAAACGAATGAGCTTAGCTCCATGGTACTGCTGCTCAAAGCTGAGAATATTCTCAATGGTCGCACCACGGAAGCGGTAAATACTCTGGTCATCATCACCGACAACACAAATATTCTCATAGCCACCTGCCAGCAGAGAGGTCAGAAGATACTGTAAATGGTTGGTATCCTGATACTCATCCACCAGCACGAAGCGGAACTTCTGCTGATAGTAACTCCGAACCTCTTCAAATTGCTGTAGGATCTCCACTGTTAGGAGAATGATATCATCAAAATCCAGAGCATTTGATGCCCTCAGCCGTTTCTGATACTCCCCGTAGATCTCAGCAATCCGACGGAAGCGAGCATCATCTCCCAGATCCAAAGCGAACTCCTTCGGGCTACGCTGCTTATCCTTAGCTTTGGAGATCATACCAAGAACACTTTTGGGCTGGAATATTTTCTCATCCAGATTCCGTTCCTTCAGGATATCCTTAATAACTCGCTCCGAGTCCGTGCTGTCGTAGATGGTAAAGTCAGAATCATAGCCCAGAAGATGGATCTCCCTGCGGAGAATACGACAACAGGCAGAGTGGAAGGTCATAGCCCAAACATCCTGCCCTTTGGGCCCCAGCATATCTGCCAGACGGCTTTTCAGCTCATTGGCAGCCTTGTTGGTGAAGGTAATGGCAATAATGGACCAGGGTGCAGCAGGATCCAGTCTGCACAGTGCCTCTGCCCGTTCTGTATCCCCTGCTTGCGGCTTGGCATTATAAGCCTCAAGGAACAGCACATCCTCTTCTGTGATCCACGACGGGATCTCCATTGAATCCGATCCGCTGCCGAAGCGGATCAGATTGGCGATCCTGTGGATCAGAACCGTAGTTTTTCCGCTTCCTGCACCTGCCAGAAGGAGCAAGGGTCCCTGAGTTGTCAACACAGCCTCTAACTGCCGCTGATTCATATGAGAAAACTGCCGTGCAATATATGCCCTGCGGGCAGCCAAATATCGTTGTTCAAAGTTTCTATCCATAGTATTTCCAAATTCCTTTTTTTCTTTCATACCTTCTTATTCTATTACATTTTCCATCAGAAATAAAGAGCCAGTTTCACAATTTTTCATTTTTCTTCGTTCTGCTAAAATGCAGAAAAAGAGAGGGATTGTGTTTTGTCCTAAAATCTGGTATATTATAGAAACAAATATATTAGGGATCATACATTCCTTACAGGAAGGAGATATCTATGGAATTCGATCTTACTCCAAAAGAAAAGATCATCATGGGTGCACGGAAGAAGATCGCTGTAGGAGCTACAGTCTTTTTATCCGTTCTTTGGCTCTTGCATGGCTTGTATCTTGTATTGTATCTTGACTTATATGATGAAATGAAAGATTTCGCATTCGTAACTCTGATCATAATTGCTTTTGAAGGATTCTTTTGGTATCCCTATGTAAGGTATGGGAGACTGAGCCTGTCGGTAGCAGTCGTTTCAGCAGAGGGGATCGATTTTGTAGATGCAAAGGGACACTGTTGGCGTTCAATTCCCTACCATTGTATAACAAAAGTGTGTAAGACAACCGTATCAGGAACCTTCTATGGAGAAAAGAAGGACGAAGTTGAAGGGACATATGTCTGTTTCTTCCTTAACAAACTCGAAGCGATCCCCGATGTTCCCTATCATCGGTTATTCTCCCACAAGGATTTCTCAATGATCTATGACCAGGAGCATTTATCCGATGTATTGAAGCTATATGGGATGGATGTAAAGACGGAGCAAGAATAAGTCTATTGCACAGAAAGGAAGCTATTTCTATGGAAATAAGCAAACTCCACACAGCCCGAAGGGAAGCAGAAGCACACAGAAACAAATTGGCGGTAGGCTCCTGCTTCTGGGCTCGGATTCAAGACACCGGAAAGGTCATCGGATATGGCAGTAATGAGTATCAGCAGTGTAAGGTAGAAAAGTGGAAGAATATCGTACAGCTTTCTGCAGGCTATGCACACATTCTGGGCTTAGATCGCAGTGGGAAAGCCTTCGCCACAGGCTTCGATCCGGATCATCGCTGCAAAATGGGCGGTTGGAGGGATTTGAAGGCTGTCAGTGCCGGTTGGACCCACAGCTTAGGCTTGAAGCAAGACGGAACCGTTCTCGCCAAGGGTCAGAATCTGGACAGGCAGTTGGAGGTTAGCAGCTGGAGGGATATCGTACAGGTCTGTGGCGGTAGCTCCTATTCACTGGGGCTCTGCTCTAATGGTCGTGTGGTAGCTGTAGGAGCCAACTACGACGGACAGTGTGAGGTTAGCCATTGGGAGGATGTAGCTTTCCTATGCAGTGGCGGCTTCCATACTCTGGGACTGCGGAAGGATGGAACCGTACTGGCTACAGGATTGAATGACGAAGGACAGTGTAACCTACAGAGCTGGAATGGTGTGATATCCCTATGCGCAGGAAGGAATTTCAGTCTGGGTCTGCGAGAGGACGGAACCGTCCTCGCTGCCGGCGGAACCATAGATGACCGCTGCAATGTTGCTGATTGGAAGAATATCATCATGATCGCCTGCGGTCAGGATCACAGTGTTGGCCTCCGTGCTGACGGTACCGTGATTGCCGTAGGTTACAACGAGGATGGTCGCTGCAATGTAAAGCAGTGGGAAAATGTTGTAGCTATATTTGCAGGCTTCGATCACACCATAGGACTATGTAAGGATGGCAGCCTTCTGGTAGCAGGATCGGAAATATTGTTATGATATAGGCACATACGAAGATCAGGGTCTGTCTCAAAAATACGATCATTTGAGACAGACCTATCTATTTTATACTCCCTAATTCCGATTTGTCGCACAGTTTCATCCATCGCTGCGTAGGGGCGCGCATTGCGCGTCCGGTTCATGGCGTAACGCCATGAACACAAAAACCATTAATAATGATGTAATTCCCATGAAAATCCGAACATTTTAACGAGCCACCATTTTATGGTGGTTCGCGGACGCGCAATGCGCGCCCCTACGAAAGGTATGCAAAATCGGAATTTGATGAAGAATTGATATCGGGGCTGTCTCACCGGGTTTGTGAGACAGCCCCTGTTTATCATAGGTTTATTGTGCTGTGAAATAGGCTTTCGCACTGTCGCTGTAGGCAAAGAGTGCCTTACAGAGGGTACCCAGATTTCCGGTCTTATTATTACCGTAGGTATCAGGGCTGTATTGCAGTGTCACGGAAACAGGGGTGTTCCCTGCATACACCTGTGCAGACAGCACCGTTCGCAGCTCTGCAGCAAGGAGACCGTCAAAGGAGAAGGCATAGAGTGTGCTGTCGGGCTTATAAAGCTCCGCTCCGGTGATAACAGCACTGACCGTCTCCCCTGACAGGTTGGTATAGCTCACATGGAGACTCAGATCCTCTAAGGATCCGGTGTAGGCTGCAAGATCACATACATACTTCACAGTGACCTTGCTCTCCAGATTCAGAGACTTACCTGCCCAAGAAACAACAGGTGCATTCAGGTCAGACAGTGTGGTATTGGTATTGCCAAACTTTACGGTATCTGCATTACTCAGATAGGACTTGTGAGCACTTGTCATTGCACTGTCTGCAAGGGCATCTGTCCGATAATTCTTAAAGATCTGAGCAGCTGTTCCACAGCGGAGCAGATCTGCACACAGTGTCTTCAGCTTTGCTAACGCACCATCCTTATTCATCTGAGAATAAGCATAATCTGCAATGCTGTAATCATCCACAGGAGAATAGTGGAGCTGTCCGTTCTTGGTTCCGTAAAGCACAGAGCGAATGCGATCATTCATTTGCACTGCGGTCAAGCCTTCTAAGGTGAAATAATAATAGTTCCCCTGCTCCACAGGCTTTAGAGTGATCTTGGTCGTTCCGAGCTTGTTGTTGCCATTATAGGTATCCAGCTCCGATTCCACATAGACTGTAGATAGGTCATAACCGCTCAAAAGGCTCTTGGATACTGCAATGTTCACAGAAATATCACTTGCCAGATTC